>NZ_JBEHZD010000263.1:0-10650 GCF_040240285.1 Streptomyces sp. HSW2009
CCGCCCCCCCGCCCCCCCCCCCCCCCCCGCCCCCCCCCCCCGCCGGGCCCGCCCCCGGGCCGGCGGGGGGGGGGGCCGTGGGGCGCGCGGGCGCGGCCGAGCAGGCGCGGCGGCGCGGCTTCGCGGACGACGCCGCCGCGCTGGCCAGGCTCGCCGCCCTGCGGACCCCGGCCAGTACACCGGAGTTGCGCTGCGAGCGGCTGCTGAGCGGGGCGTCCCACGCGTACGCCGCAGCCGACTACGAGCTCTGCCGCGAACTGGCCGAACGGGCCACCGACCGGGCCCCGGACCCGGCTCAACACGTGCGCGCGTGCGTGTTGATCATCAATGCGGCCAACCAGGCGATGCACGACCTGGACGAGGTGTTCGCCGCGGCGTTCGCGCACGCGGGCGACGACCCCGGCGCCCGGGCCAGGCTGCACTACCTGCGCGGCGTCAAGGCCCACATCAGCGCCGGTGACACCCCGCTGGCCTGGGCGGAAGCGGCCCGCGCCGCGGCGCTCGCGCAGCGCGCCGGGGACCGTACGACGGAGCTGATGGCGCTCTCGCTCCAGGCGTTCACCGGCACCCTCCAGGGCCGCGGCGACGCCCGCGACGTGCTGGCGCGGGCGCTGGCCAGGCCGCAGGACGCGGGCCCGACCGGCGGGCACAACGGGCCGCGCGCCATCAAGGCCAGGATCGACTTCTTCGCGGACCGGCTCACCGACGCCGGCGCCGAGATCGACCGTCTCCTGCGCCGCGCCAGACGGTCTGAAGACGTGGAGGAGATGCTGTTCCTGGTGGGTTCGGCGGTGGACGTCGACGTGCGCGCC
This sequence comes from Streptomyces sp. HSW2009, assembly GCF_040240285.1. NCBI lineage: Bacteria > Bacillati > Actinomycetota > Actinomycetes > Kitasatosporales > Streptomycetaceae > Streptomyces > Streptomyces sp. HSW2009. Next base: position 813 of record NZ_JBEHZD010000263.1, read on the forward strand.
GGGCGCTGCGGCCGGGCCCTGCACGCCGCGCACGAGGCGCTCGGCCTGGCCCGCGCGCTCGGCGCGATCATCGGCCAGGTCTGCTACTCGGCCGCGGTCGCCGAGGCCGCCGGCGGCGACCTGGAGCGGGCCGAGGCGCTGGCCCGGGAGTGCGTACGGGTCGCGCGGGACGAACGGGACATGGTGTACCTGCCGTTGGCGCTGTGTGTGCTGGGGCAGATCCAGTTGCGGACCCGGGCGCCGGTCGCTGCCGTCGAGTGCCTGACACAGGCCCGTACGATCGCCCACCGCCGCTCGATCGTGGACCCGGCGGCCGTGCCCTGGGCCGCCGACCTGGCGGAGGCGCTGGTCGCGGTGGGCGACCACGAGCGGGCCGGCGCGGTGGTGCGCGAGGTGCGGGCGGCGGCCGGCCGACTCGGCCGGGCTGGCGTGGACCTGTCGCTGCTGCGCGCGGAGGCGTTGTTACGGGCCGAATCGGCGGACCTGGCCGGGGCCGCGGACCGGTTGCGGGAGGCCGCCGACGGCCACCGGGCGCTGGGGCTGCCCCTTGAGCGCGGCCGTGACCTGCTGGTACTGGGCGCGGTGGAGCGCCGGCGGCGACACGAGTCGGCGGCGCTCGCCGCGTGGCGGGAGGCGGCGGGCGTCTTCCGGGCCGCGGACGCCAGGCCCTGGTTCGACCAGGCGCAGGCCGCACTCCACCGGGTGGGCTGCGGCCGGGGCACGGCCGCCGGTGTGGCGGGCACTCCGCGGGGGCGGGGGCCTGACGCGGCCGAAGTGGTGGGTGGGCAGGGGGAGTTCGCGGTGGGTGCGGGTGCGGGTGCGGGCATGGGCATGGGCATGGGTGTGGGTGTGGGTGCGGGCGTAGGTGTGGATATGGGTGTGGGTGTGGGTGCCGGCGTCCCGGCCGCGCTGCCCGCCGGCCGCCGCCGGGCGCTGACCCCGGCCGAACACCGGGTCGCGGAGCTCGTCGCCGGCGGCGCCACCAACCGCGAGATCGCCGGCAACCTCTTCCTCTCCGCCAAAACGGTCGAAGCCACCCTCACCCGCGTCTACCGCAAGCTGGGCATCCGCTCCCGCGCCGACCTCATCCGCCTCCACCACGCGGGGGACCGGCGGGCGGGGGACGGGGTGGGTGGGGTGGGCTGAGGGGGCGGCCGGGGCTGTGGGGTGGCCGGCGCTGCCGGGGCGGTTGCCGCTGCCGGGGCGGCTGGGGCCGGCTGGGCCGGGTGGTATCGCTCGCCAAGTCCGGCTATTCCCATACGAATTGAGGCTGGGCTGTAGGTCGCCCGTGCGGCAGGGGTGATGCGCGGACGTGGCGGGGCCGGGCCGTTGGCGCGGCGGGGTGATCCGTAGGCGCGGCGAGGCGGGCCGCCCGACCGCCGGGGCCCCCGACCGCTGGGCCCCCCGACCGCTGGGCCCCCCGACGGCTGGGGCCCCCGACCGCTGGGGCCGCCCGATAGCCGGGCCACCCGCCGGCCGGGGCAAGCGCTTCCACCGCGGGGGCCGAGGGGGGTACGGGGAAACCCCCTGCATTCCCGTCGGGGGGTTCCGGGGCGCGGGGTGACGGGCCCAGCCTTGCCACCAGCCGGCGGATGAGGCCGCACCCACCTCGTCCGACGGGGGCCCCCCCCCCCCCCCCCCAGCCCGGCCCCCGCCCCCCCCCCCCCCCCCCCCCGCGACCAGTTCGGGGTAGGTGGCTCCCAGGTCGTTCCCGCGGCGCGACAGCAGGCGCACCGGCTGCGCGGCGTCAGGTTCACACACGGCGAGCACCCGCACCCCGTCGAGCTTGCGCTCGAAGACCCACCCGTCGTCGAACGCCCGCCGATCGCTGGGTTGGGCGAGCATCGGGTGTGCCGCAAGCTCCACACCCGGCGGCGCCACCGTGAGCAGCGCCCGGTGTGCGGCGGGCAACCCTGCCAACAGCTCACTCATCACAGGGACCGCCCCGTAGCGAAGGGGCGGCGAGCGGCACCCCGCGCGGCCCGGCTCACGCGGGCAACGCCGGCCCGTCGCCCTCCCGCCCGACCCGGCCCAACTGGCGCCGCGCCGCCTGCAACGCCGCCTCGATCTCCCGGGTGCCGGTGGTCACGCACAGCGTGTACACCACGTCATCCATGCGGCGCCGCTCCTGCGCATCGCCGTGCGTCGTGCACCGTCTGTGCTGCGCCTCGTAACGGGCGATGAGTTCACGCAACACCGAGGGGTGAGCCATCAGCATCGTGGGTGTCCTTTCGCCACACGCGCCGCCTGCGGCGTTGGGGGCGGCCCTGGTCGCTGACTGTTTCGGCCATGATGCCCGCGGCCGGCCCGCCCCGCACGGTGGGTGGGGCGTCCGGGGACGGGGCGGGGGCTCCCGCGCACTAACCGACGCCGATGCGCCGTGGTCGCCTCCGGCGGGGTGGACGGGTGGGTGTCTGACATCGCGGCGCCCGTCCACCGCGCCGTAGCCGTCTCCGAGGGGCGTTACGGAAGCGTTCTGAGCCTCGCGCGGGCCTCTCTTTCAGCGGACCGCGGCACCCGATGGGCAACAGCACCGACCACGCCAGTCACAGGAGCAGGACAGTACGATTCGCCGCTACATCATCTGGCGGAACGAGCACGTCCGGGACGGCGTCTACGCGCGGTTGTGAACAGAGCGAACGTCGCCTGAGCCGGCCGCACCGCGGCGGAACAAGGCGGTCCATAGGAAAGTCGCACCGAACAGTGCTGACTCAGGGGGCTCCTCCCGCATCCGGCGCAGTTCCACCTCCACCAGGTCGGAGAAGATCCAGCGCAGCGATTCGGGGGTGTAGGCGAGGCCACCCTGCAACTCGCGTTCGCGGTAGAGGTCCGCATCCGTGAGTTCCGACCCCATTCCCCCCTCGCCGGCGGCGAAGCTGGTGAGGGCGAGGTGGCCGCCAGGAGCGAGAACCCGGTCGAGGAGGGCGAGGTAGCTGACCCGGCGGTGCGGCGGCAGGTGGTGGAAGCACCCTGAGTCGACGATCAAGTCGTACGGGCCGCTCAACTCGGCAGTGGGAAGCGCGAAAGCGCCGCCGCACCGGAAGCGGACGTCGGCACCAGCCTCCTGGGCCCGCTCCTCGCCCCAGGCGACGGCCACCGAGGAGAGGTCGACGGCATCCACCTGGAAGCCGCGCGCCGCGAGGTAGAGCGCGTTGCGGCCGGGGCCGCATCCCAGGTCCAGGGCCCGGCCAGGAGCGATCAGGCCCTGGTCAAGATAGGCGGCCAGGTTCTCGTCCGGCTTCGACACGAAGAACGGGACCGGCCTTGACCGGTCGGCATAGAAGCGGTCCCAGAAGTCCCTGCCGTCGCTCGTTGCCAAGCTGCCGGTTTCGGATTCAGATGCGAAGAACCTGTCCAAGAGCGCGAGAACGTCCTCGACGGTGCGTATGGTCCGGTCCATCCGGCCCCCCTTTCGACTGACGTCGATCCTAGGAACGAGGATGGTAAAGAGCCAGGTCAGACGGCATGTAGCGATGGTTGGAGCGGGCTGCTACGAGCTCCGGAAGCCACCGGCGAACAACCCACTCCAGACCCCGCCTCCGCGTCCGCCCAGCCTGTCGTCTGAGGCCGGAAGGGGGCCATCCTCGGCTACCGCATGGAGACTATTTCGACGAGTGTTCCAGCAGCGCCACAGGGCGAGCGTTGTCTGATGCGGTCCTAGAGGCCGTCCGCCAGTGCCCGGCATGTACCCGGGTTCACCGACGGCCGTGGCCTCATGGACGGCCACTGAGCCAAACGGCCGACGCCGCACCGACAGGGACGGCCTCGTACGGCAAGGCGGGCCCGCCTCATCCGGCGCCCACCCGCGGCAGCGGGCGGACGCCGGACGGAGGCGGTGGGTGTGCCCGCCCGGCCACGGTCGGCTGCCGCTCCGGTTGCCCCTCGTGCGTCCGCCGCGCCGGCCCGTCCGGCGCTGGACGGGCGCCGGGGTCAGACAGGCGCCGGGGTCGGGCCGGCGTGGCGGGCCACTGCCTAATCCGGTGGTTCGTCCACGTCGGGGTCGCCTGTCGGCCGTCGGCCCATGGGCGTGTCCGTGGCCGGTGGGGGCCGCCCCTGCGCGTCGGTGTCCGCCTCGGGTACGTCGACGGTGGGCGGCAGGTCGGGCGTCAGCGGCGCCTCGTCCGTCCCCTCCGCCTCCTCCGGTCGCGATCGTTCCGCCTCCTCGGTCGCCGCGGGGGGCCGCGGCTCTTCTTCACGCATGTCGGCCGGGTGCCCAGCGACCGCGCCCTGACGCATTCCGGCCCCAGGTCACTCGTCGTGCGCCCACCGTGACCCGACCCGGCCCCGGGCCGCCCGCGGGCCGAGGCCGACACCACCCGGGGCCGGGCGCGCACGACCACCGGCCCGCGCGGTGCCCCGAGGCGGGCGTCATCACGGCGGCGCCGACGGCAGTTGCGTGGGGAACGCGAGCCACGGCGCGGCCCCCACACACCCCCTTCGCTCAGCCCTCCGGCGCGAGCGTGGCCGCCAGCGCGGTCTGCACGTCCGCACTGGCGCCGCGCCGGAACGCCTCCTCGTACTGCACGTCGCCGGCCGCGGCCCGCGCCGCGCGCTCGAACTCCTCGCTCACCGCCCGCACTTCCGGGGTGCCGCGCTCCGCGTCGCCGACGGTGCGCCAGTAGGCCCGGCCGAGCCCGTAGAGCTGGGCGGCGCGCACCCCGTCGCCCTGGGCCGCGGTGGAGGCCGCCAGCAGGTCGAGACCGAGCGCGATGCCGAAGCTGTCGCCCATCTGCTGTTTGCCCGACAGCATGGCCCGGGCGTGCTCCGCCGCCTCCCGCGGACGGTCCGACAGCAGGGCTATCAGGGCGAGTTGATGCTCCACGTACGCACGTGTCCAGTACTCGCCGATCTCCGCGCAGCCGCGCCGCAGCCGCAACGCCTCCGTGCGGGCCTCACCGAGCTGACCGAGCGCGGTGAGCGCGTACACGTGCGCGAGGTGGCAGCGGAGCCGGGAGGCGGAGTCGAAGGGTTGGCCCGGGATGCTGGTCAGTGCGTGCCGGGTGAGCAGCCTGGCCAGCAGCGGTTCCCCGCGCAGCAGCGAGTTGAGGCCGGCGAGGTAGGCCGCGGCGAGTTGCGCCTCGTCGTCCTCGCTGGCCTGGGCCGCGTAGGCGCACTGGTCGCTGAGTTCCTTCGCCGTCAGGTACTCGCCCTGGAGGGTGAGGGTGACTCCCAGCGCCCACAGCCCGCGGGTGCGCTCGGGGCTCGGCGCCGGGCACGACTCCAGTGCGCGTTCCAGATAGTCGCGCGCCTCACGCAGATGGCCGCAGCAACTCCAGAAGTAGCCCACGAGACCGGCCAGCTCCAACGCCCGTACGGGGGCGGTGACCAGCAGGTGCTCCAGCGCGGCGCACAGGTCCAAAAGCGCGTCGGAGATCCGGGCGTACCACCTGACCTGGTCGGTGCTGAGCCAACCCGCGTCGGCGCTGCGCGCCAGGCCGATGAAGTACTCGGCGTGCCGATCGGCCAGCATCGTGCACTCGCCCGCCGCGCCGAGCCAGCCGTGCCCGTACTCGCGCACGGTGTCCAGCAGCCGGTAGCCATCGCCGTCCCGGCCCACCACGGACTTGGTGAGCAGCCCGCTGAGCGCGGTGCGCACTGCGGCCACGGGAAGTTGAGCGTCCGCGCAGACCGTCTGCGCCTCGGCCAGGTCGAAGGCGCCGCGGAAGACGGCGAGCCGCGCCCACAACAGCCGCTCGTCCGCAGTGCACAGCGCATGGCTCCAACCGAGGGCGGTACGCATCGCCTGGTGCCGCGGCGGCCACACCCGATCGGGGTGTTCGAGCACGTCGAGCCGGGAGCCGAGCCGCGCGCAGACGCCCTCAAGCGACTGGCGCCCGGCCTGGGCCGCGGCCAGTTCCAGCGCGAGCGGGATGCCCTCAAGGCGCCGGCACAGCGCGCGGGCCGCCGCCGACTGCCCCTCGACCCTGCTGGCCGCCGGGCCCGGCAGCGCCGCCTTCAGCCGCTGTGTGAACAGGGCCAGCGCGTCCGGCCCTTCAGCGGGCAGCGGCAGCACCTCGACCACCCGCTCCCTGGGCAGCTCAAGCGGCTGCCTGCTGGTCGCGAGCAGGGTCAACCCGGGCGCGGTCATCAACAGATCGCCCACCAGGTGCCGGCAGGACTCGACCAGGTGCTCACAGGAGTCGAGCACCAGCAGCAGGCGCTTGTCGGCGAGCCATTCGCACAGGTCCTCCACCGGTATGCCCGGGGTGTGGTCCGAAAGGTCCACCGCGTCGGAGACCGTAGCGAGCAGCAGCCGGTCACCGTCCAGCGGCGACAGGTCGGCCCACCACACCCCGTCGGGGTAGCGCGGCGCTGCGCGGGCAGCAGCTCGCAGCGCAAGTCGTGTCTTGCCCACGCCGCCGGTACCGGTCAGCGTGACCAGCCGGTCGACGCCGAGCGCGCCCGCCAACCTGGCCAGTTCAGCCTCGCGTCCTACGAAGCTGGTCGTCTCTTCGGGAATATGCCCCACCACGGGCACATTCTGTCCCACGGCGCGCCCGGGTCGGCAACCACGCGGACGGGCCTGCTGGAGCGCGGGAGACGCCCGGTGGCGTGCGCACGGGGCGGCGTGCCCCTTGGCCCGGGGCTATCTAGTCTTCCCCCGGTGGGGGCAAAGAACGACCCGTTTGCCGCACAGCGGCCGGCCTGGTCGAGTGGCCCACCGGACACCAGGACGAATGCGACCTCCGCTGCTTGGGCACCTCCTGACCACATTCTCCGCCGTCGGCTGCTGCTCGCCGCAGCCCACAACCGGAACGCGGTACGGGCCCCATTCCGGTCCTGATGACGAGTAACGGCAGGCTCCGGCCGTTAGCCCGGCCGCCGCGCCACCACCCCGCGCGGCGCGTACCGCCTACGCCTTGGGCGGTGGCATATGCCCTGGTCACCCTGGTGGGGGTGGAGCCCTGTTGACTGCCAGCAGAGTGTATGAAGCGGCAACTACCCTACTGGATCGCTGCCTTCGGGCGGGGCAGCGGCGCGGCTGAGGGCTGGTACGGGGCGGTGAGGGCGGCGAAGCGGAACCGTCGGCGTGTCGTCGGGTGTGGGCTCCGTCGTGCCCGCTGCTGATGCGGCGTCATGGTGCGGGCTCTGGGCCGGGGTGCGCCGGGGAGCAGTCGGAGGCGGGGGCGGGGGCTGCGCGCGCTGTGATCGGCCCCCGGAGCGGGGCGGGGTGATCCGGCGGTTGCTTCCGCCGGTTGCGGCCTCGGGTGCCGCACAACGGCAGTCGGGGTGCGCGGGTGGGGTGCCCCCGGCGCGTAGGAGTGCGTGGGCGGGGCGCGTATGCGGTGCGCTCCTTGTGCGGTGGCGCGTGCGCTGGTGGGGAGGGGCGGCGTGGGGTGGGGTGTGGGTGAGGGTGGGGGTTGGTGTCTTAGAACTCCTAACGAAGTGGACCTGATAGTTGTCCGGAGCGAGTAGAGATCCAGCGGTCTACAGCAGTTCCCCCGAGGCGGGCACCACGAGCGGGCCCGATGTCAGTGCCGTGTGGCACCGTCGGCGCCGTGATCACCGTCATCAGTCGAATCAATCGGGGGGTGCCCAATGGCGGCCAGTGATGAGGCGGCCGAGGAGACAGTGGAGGCCGGTGGCGTCCCGGCCCCCGAGGCGTGCGACGAGAGACAGGGCCAGGATCGGCTGCCTCGGGCGTACAAGCTGTGGCTCGTTGGCATCCTGGTGTCGCTCGTGGGCAATGCGGTCTTCTACTTCGCCCTCGGCTGGGCGGCCAGCGAGTACGGCGGGAGCATCGCGGGGCTGGCCCTGAGCGCGATCACGCTGCCCCGCGTCCTGCTCCTCCTCGTCGGAGGAGCGGTCAGCGACCGTGTCAGCGCACGCCGCGTGTTGATCATCGGTGACGCGGCGATGCTGATCTTCTCGCTCACTCTCGCGGCTTCCGCCTACTCCCTGGGGGCCCCGCCCCTGTTGCTCATCGCAACAGGCCTTGCGGTCGGTGTCGTCGACGCGTTCTATCTGCCGGCCTCGGGCTCCATGCCCCGCCGGTTGGTAGCCCAGGCCCAGTTGCCTCGCGCACTGTCCCTCAGACAGGTCGGCGGCCAGGTGATCAACATGGGAGGCGTTCCGCTGGCTGGCGTGCTGGTCGGCCTGGCCGGGTTCGCGGGTGCCGCTTTCGTCAACGCAGTCACCTTTGCCTTCACCCTGGTTGTCCTGACCGTCGTACGCCCCCAGCACGACGTGCCTCCGACCCCGAAGACGGACGGTCTTCTCAAGGAAGCCTTAAATGGGGTGAAAGTGGCCTTCTCGCATCCTGTGCTGCGTCCGGGACTCTGGCTCACCGGGGCAGCGGCCGGGTTCCTGCTGCCCGTGCTGTCCCTGCTGTTCCCCCTCCTCGCGCGCGAGGAGGGGTGGGGCGCGGGAGCCGTCGGGCTGGTGCTCGGAGCTCAGGGCGTGGGCATGGTTGCGGTCACCCTGGTGGTGGTGAAGCGCGGGCCGCTGGGGCCGCCTGGTCTGATGGCGGCGAGCGCGCTGGTCCTGGCGGGTGGGGGCGTCCTCGCGCTCGGTCTCTGTCCCAGCGCGACCATCGCCGTCGCCGCCGGCCTGGTCATCGGCGTCGGTAACGGGACCTTCTCCGCGCACATCGCACCGCTGGTTCTCGCATCCTCACCCGAGTCCCACTTGTCGCGGATCCAGGCGGTGCTGGTACTCGTGCAGAGCGTGGCTCTGTTGCTCATGAACAACGTGCTTGGTGCGCTTGTCGACCTTCAGGGCGCCACCGTCATCGTCGTCGCCTGTGCCGTCGTGCTCGTCGGCGTGGGGCTCACAGGTCTGGCCTCGGGCCCGCTCCGAAACGACCGAACGGGACTGAGGAGCCGCTGACTTCGACCGCCGGTGGAATGTGCTGCCGCAGCGAATTCAGGCGCCGCCAACAGATTCAGAGCGCAGCCGAGGATGAGGAACGCCTCGTGGATGTCATCGCGTATCTCCCAACGGATCCGAAGTCGGCGGAACCAGTGCAGGTGGGCGAACGCGCGCTCGACCACCCACCTTTGAGCCCCCAGGCCGGAACCATGCGCGGTGCCGCGGCGGGCGATCAGTGGCTTCACGCCGAGATCCGAGATGAGTCGGCGGTACTTGTCATGGTCGTAACCGCGGTTGCCGAGCACGATGTCCGGGCGGCGCCGGGGTCGACCGCGCTTGCCGCGCACGGGAGGCACGGCCTGGAGCAGTGAGATGAGCTGGGTGACGCCGTCGCGGTTGCCGCCGGTCAAGGTGGCGGCAAGGGGGATACCGGTGGCATCGGTGATCAGATGGTGCTTGCCCCCACACCGGCCTCACGCTCTACCAGACCCTCGACGCCCTCCAGGACATCCTGAGGTGCTGGACAGGCATCTGCACCACCTGCCAACAACCCCTGCCCACCAGACCGCACACGACATCAATACCGAGACAGACCTAACGGAGTCCTATTAGGGGGCGCGCGGCGGTGGACGGCAGGTCAAATCGCCTGTGGGGGTGGGTAGTTGGGGTTGTAGTGGGAAGTCGGTCGCTTGTGTGGGTGTGAGGGGAAGGGGATGGCGAGGTGGGTTGGTTGCGCGCTGGTTGTGTCGTGGGGGTGTGCGTGCGGGTGTTGCGGTGGCGGGGTGGGCGTCGGTGGTTGTGGTGGCGGGGTGGGTGCCGGGGGTTGTGGGGGAGTGGCGCGGTTGTGTGTGGGAGAGGAGTTGCGGCGGCGCCGGCTGCGGTACGCGCGGGGGCTCGGGGGGCCGCGGCCAGTGGCCGTGCGGCCCCCCGGGGGGCGGGGGGGGGGGCCCCCCGCCGCCTCCGGGGCCCGGACACCTCGTCGATACGGGCCGGGGGACGGCCGCGAGGTGGCCGCCGGGGCGCCGCG
>NZ_JBEHZD010000264.1:0-10613 GCF_040240285.1 Streptomyces sp. HSW2009
GTGTGGTGCGGTGGTGTGTGGTCACCGCCGGGAGGGTAGGCCCGCCCGGGCCCCGGCGCCCCCCCCGTTGCCCCCCCCGGCCCCCCCCCCCCCCCCCCCCCCCCCCCCCGGCGCCCCCCCCCCCCCCCCCGCCCCTTTTCCCACTTGCCCGCCACCCGATTTCACCCGGCTTCCACCCGACTTCCACCAGCCAGGGACGCCGTACGGCCCCGTCCCCCGAGGCCCGCGCCCCGGGCTCCGGGCTCCGGGCTCCGGGCTCCGGGCTCCGGGCTCCGTGCCCCGTGCCCCGTGCCCCGTGCCCCGTGCCCCGTGCCCCGTGCCCCGTGCCCCAGGGAAGCCTCGCCCTGACGGAAGTCTCACCCCGACGAAAGTCTCACTTCAGAGAATGCTCACTCCAAAGAAGCAGCGATGACTGCGAAGTTGGGGAGTTGGGTGTAGCTCTCGATGCCGGGGGTGGTGGGCTCGGCGTCACGAGCCGCGGCGGCGGACAGCCCGGGTTCGGCGAGTTCGCGGAGCCGACAGCCCAGGCCGGCGAGTTCGTTGAGGTAGGTGGAGAGCGGCCGGTGGTAGTCGGGGGCGTGGGTCTGCGGGATCTCGTACTCCTCCAGATACCGGTGGATGCGGTACGCGCCGTGGGTGCGCCAGGTGCTCAGCAGTTGCTCGAACGCCGGGTGGTTGAGGGAGATCACGAGCAACCCGCCGGGGCGCAGGGCCCGTACGCAGGAGCGCAGCGCGGGCTTCCAGTCCGGCACCGTCCCCAGCACCATGCTGCACACGACCGCGTCGAACTCCCCCTCCATAGCGAGCGGTTGACCGAGTTCGGCGTGGACGTACCGGATGCCTTGGCGGCGCTCGGCCTCCTTCTCGCGGGCGTAGTCGAGCAGGGCCCGGGCGGGTTCGACCGCGGTGACGTGGGCCCCGCGGTCGGCCAGCAGGCGGCTGAAGTAACCCTGGCCGCACCCCGCGTCGAGGACGCGCCGGCCCCGCACGTCGCCGAGCAGGCGAAACAGCACCGGGTTGAGGAGATGGCGCTTGGCGAAGTCACCTTCGGGTTCCATCGCCTCCATGGCGGCGCGCGGGTAGGTGTTCCACTGGTCGATGGCCGCACGGTTGGTGCGGTGGTGTGTGGTGCGGTGGTGTGTGGTCACCGCCGGGAGGGTAGGCCCGCCCGGGCCCCGGCGCCGCCCCTTTTCCACCCACGGGCCCCACCACGCACGCACCCCACCCCCAGGGACTCCCCCACCCTCCGCGTACTGTGCCCGGATGATCGTGATTCCAGAGGAGTTCGCCCGGGGCACCGTGGCACGGGAGGGTGCCGCCGGGGCCGACTGGATCGGCGAACTGCCGCGCATTGCCGAGGAGTTGCTGAGTCGCTGGGAGTGCGTGCCGGACGGTGCGGTGACCCACGGAGCGGTCGGGCTCATCGTGCCGGTACGGTGCCCGCGACCGGCAGCGGACGGCGGGCCGACCGCCTACCCGAGCCCACCCACCGACCCAGGCTCGCCCACCGGCCCGAGCACGCCCGCCAGCCCCGACCCGGCCACCCCCGATCCGGCCGCCCCGGCCCCCGCCCCGGGGCCCACCGCCCCCGCCGTCCTCAAGATCTCCTTCCCGCACCCCGGGAACGTGCACGAGCCCGACGCGTTCGCACTGTGGGGCGGCCGGGGGGCCGTGGCGCTGTACGAGCGGGACGACGCGCGGTTCGCGATGCTCCTGGAGCGGGCCGGGCCCGGGTCGCTCGCGGAGCTGACGGACAGCGAGGAGGTCGCGCGCGTGGCGGGGCTGCTCAGCCGCCGACTCTCGGTGCCCGCGCCACCCGGGCTGCCCCGACTCTCCGATCACGTCGCGCCGTGGGCCGACGAACTCGCCAAGGAAGCCGACGAGTTGGAGCACCAGCTAGCACCCCGCGTACTGGACGCCGCGGCGGCGACCGTACGCGAACTGGGCCCGTCCCAGCCGGAGACCCTGGTCCACGGCGACCTACACGCCCGCAACGTCCTGCGCTCCGAGCGCGAACCGTGGCTGGCGATCGACCCCAAGGGCTACGTGGGCGACCCGGCGTACGACTCCGGCGCGCTGCTCACCTCGCGGGCGCTACCGCTGGCCAGCGCGGACGACCTCGGCCGGGCCCTGCACCGGATGCTCGCCGCCTTTGCCGAGGCGGCCGAACTCGACCGGGACCGCGCACTGCGCTGGGCCCAACTGCACGCCGTACGGGCCGCGTTCTGGGGCCGCAGACACGGCTTCCACGTGGCCCGCGACGGCGCGGAGCGCGACCAGATCGTGCAGCTCGCGGAGTACGTGGCGGGGCTCCTCACACCGGGTGCGGCCTAGCGAGTCTGTGGTGAACGTGCTGGTCACCGACGTTCGTCGCGGACTGTGACCAGCGCGTTCGCCGCAGCGCGGGCCGCGGGTTCGTCCTGCCGGGTGGCTCCAGGCCGGTGGTGCTTGAGGTGGTTGCGGAGGCGGTCCGTCGGGACCCTGATGAGCTTGCTTGGAGTGCGCTCCAAGGTCATAGCGTTGCGAAAGCTGAACCGAACACCCAACGCGTCGACGCATCATCCCGCACGACCAACTGGAGAGACGGCAAGTGGTAGACAACCCATTCACGACGCATGCAGAACTGTTCGATCTGCGGGGGAAGCGCGCGCTCGTCACCGGTGGTACGCGAGGCATCGGCATGATGATCGCGCGTGGCCTTCTCCAAGCAGGCGCCCGCGTGGTCATCAGCTCACGCAACGCAGCAGCGTGCGCCCAGGCGCAGGAACAGCTCTCCACCTTTGGTGAGGTGCGGGCCGTCCCCGCCGACCTGTCCAGCCACGACGAGTGTCGGCGCCTGTCCGACCTGGTCACCGCCGACTCGGAGCGCCTCGACATCCTCGTCAACAACGCGGGCGCCATCTGGGACGAGCCGCTGGAGACGTTCCCGGACGAAGCCTGGGACACGGTCGTCGACCTCAATCTGAAGTCGCCGTTCTGGCTGGTCCAGGCGCTGCTGCCGGCACTTCGCAAGGCGGGCACCGCCGACGATCCCGCGCGGATCATCAACATCGGCAGCATCGCCGCCCTCCACATCCCCCAGCGGCCCAACTACTCGTACTCCAGCAGCAAGGCCGCCCTGCACCAACTCACCCGCGTGCTCGCCAAGGAACTGGGACCGCAGCACGTCACGGTGAACGCCGTGGCGCCGGGGCCGTTCCGGTCGGCGATGACGGCCGCAGCCCTCGACGAGTTCGGCGAGGCGATCGTGGCGGCGGCCCCCCTGCGCCGGATCGGCCGCGACGACGACATGGCGGGTGTCACGGTGTTCCTCGCCAGCCGGGCAGGCGCGTACCTCACGGGCGCCGTGATCCCCGTCGACGGCGGCATCGCCACCACCGCGTAGGCCGGCCGGCGCCACCCACCCCAGCGATCACCCACCCACTCCACACCCGCACCCACACCCACACCGCCAACGCGGGTGAACAGGAGTGACTGATGTGATGCATCCCCCACTATGCGTCCCCCACTGTGTGGCCCATACAACTTGAGTTAACGTGACGGCCATGCAAGCACCTCCTTGCACCAAGGACCGCAGGTCGACCGGCGTGCACGGCGCGCAAGCCCAGGCGTCGGGCGGCCGGCCGAACCACCAACCGGGCCACAGGTCGGGCCACAGGTCGGACCGCCAGCCGGACCACCGACCGAGCCACCACCCCCCCCCCCAACCGAACCACCAGCCAAACCCCCACCTCCCGGCGCCCGCATGACGCCGCTCGTCGCGGCGGCGGTGCTGGCCGCGGCCGTCACGCACGCGAGTTGGAACGCCATCGCGCACGGCATCAGGGACCAACTCCTCGCGTTCACGCTGGTGTCCAGCGGCGGGCTGCTGTGCGGCCTGGGCATGGCGGCGGTGGCCCCGCTGCCGGCCGCCGGCGCCTGGCCGTACCTGATCGCGTCGGCCGTGCTCCACATCGCGTACCAGGCGCTGCTCATGCGCTCGTTCCGGCTCGGCGACTTCGGCCAGATGTATCCGATCGCCCGCGGTACGGCGCCGCTGGTGGTGACCGTGCTGGCGGCGGTCTTCGTGCACGAGCGCCCCGACGGCTGGCAGACCGCCGGCGTCGCCCTCGCCTCGGCCGGCCTCGTCGGCCTCGCCCTGTGGGGCATCCGCGGCTCCGGCGCCCGCCCGCACTGGGCCGCGCTGACCGCCGCGGTCGCCACGGGCCTGGCGATCGCCGCGTACACGGTCGTGGACGGCGTCGGCGTACGCGCCTCCGGCACCTCGATCGGCTACATCGGCTGGCTGATGATCCTGGAGGGCTTCGTCATCCCGGCGTACGCCCTGGCCACCCGGGGCCGCGCGCTCGGCGCACAACTGCGGCCGGTCGCCGTGCGCGGCCTGGCGGGCGGCGTGCTGTCGGTCTCCGCGTACGGCCTCGTGCTGTGGGCGCAGACGCGCGCCCAACTCGCGCCGATCGCCGCGCTGCGCGAGTCCAGCATCATCGTGGGCGCGGCGATCGGGGCGCTGTTCTTCAAGGAGCGGTTCGGTACGGTGCGCATCGCCGCGGCCGGCCTGATGGTGGCCGGCATCGGCCTGATGCTGCACGCGGGCTGATGCGCTGCCCGCGGGCTGACGGCGCGGCTGGGCGCGGCGACCGCCAGCCAGCAGGAGCCAACCGCACCCAACGCACCCTCAGTTGATGTCGTGCGCCGGGTCGTACGGCAGTTCGTCCTCCTCCACGCGCTCGAAGATGAACGTGGGGGCCACGCCGACGGCCGCGCCGAGAGCCATGGCGAGCGCCGTGTAGTTGGCGCACGCCTGCTGGGTGGTGGCCCAGCGCCGCCGGTGGCCGCAGTGCCGCTCGTGTTCGCAGAGGCAGTCCGGGATCTCCAGCAGGTCGGCGTCCGTGCACCAACCGCCGTCCATCATCATGATGATTTCGGCGGGCGCGTCGTCCGTCGCCGGGGTCTGGTCGACGGCGAGTACGCGGATCGCGTTGGGCAGGGTCATGCCGATCGTGCTGGCGATCCGCATCATCGCCTCCACGATCAGCTCACCGTGCCGTACGACCACGCCCGGCGGCTCCCAGACGGTGCGGTCCTTCGACAGTTGCACCTGGAGTACGCGCGGCCAGCCCTCCGACAGGTTCATCGGCTCGTCCTCAACGCGCGGCTTCCACACCACCAGCACCACTCGTAACCGCAATTCCTCATTCATGCGTCACCTCCGCATCCGGCGTTCTCCCACGCCTCGGCCACATCGAACCCGCACTCGTCGGGCGTCTTTCCGTTCGCCGTCATGACTCCCGCTTCCGCGCAGCCGTCCGACCAGAAATACCCGCCCGTTCCCACCAAGGAGTCCAGGCCGAGTTGTACGTGCCGCGCATTGGGCCGAATCTCGTTCCGCCGCGCCGCTTCCATGTCGAACAGCGAATTCTCGTACGCGAGTTGGAACTCACGATCGGACACCGGTCGCCATGTGCCACCACCCGTCCCGGGCCGTACCCGGTCGGCGATGAAGAACCGCAGTACGATCCCGGCGACGGTGTGGATTTCATGTTCGCCGGTGAGCACATAGTGCAGGGCCCGGGAGTATCCCGCAGGGAATCCCGACTCCCCGTCCACGGCCCCCGGCGGCGCGTCGGCGGCCCGGACCGCCTCACTCACCGGACCGCCCCGCGCGGTGCCGGGGGCACCGGCACGGTCCCCACGCGGTGGGGAGGTAGAAGTCCTCAAGGTCCGCGCGGGTGACGGCGGTTGGGTCGATGTTGACGGTGGTCGTCGGGGTCAGAGGGACCGGCGGTTCGCCGGGGCGTTGGCGGTAGACCTTCAAGGTCATCGTGTGCTCGGGGTTCATGAGCGGTGCTCGTTCCTGGGAGGGGGCGGCAACGTCATCGCGGCGCAGCAGAGTTGGCGTAAAAGAACGCACGGCGCCACGAACGTTGGGCACGGTCACCCGTGGTGACCAACTCCTTACAGGGTTGTCCTACGGGGACTACGCTCACAACCAGCGACCCGGAACCTAGGGCTCGCAGGTCACACCGCGCACGAGGAAGGCGTGTGGGATGGAACTCCACGAGAAGGACGAGCGGGGCGACAGGGCTACAGCACGCACCCTCCCGGGGCGACACCTCAGGCGCCTACGCGAAAGGGCAGGTCTCTCGCTCCGCGGCCTGGCGGAAAAGCTGCACTATCCGCACTCGTACATCAGTCGCGTCGAGCGCTATGAGCAACTGCCATCCGATGGGCTTTCGAAAGCACTGGACGATTTTTTCTCTACGTGCGGTCTATTCGTCGACGCACTCGAAGTAGCGCAAGACTCCCTAGTCACGGAATACAGCCACGACTATCTCTCGCACGAGGCCAAGTGCATTCGACTCCAAGTCTTCACGAGCAGCCTCGTACCGGGCCTCTTGCAAACCGAGGACTACGCCAGAGCGCTATTCTCGCTGGGGCTACGCCGAACGGAGATTCCGGCCCTAGAAGAGCATGTGGCGTTGCGCCTACGCAGACAAAAGCTGCTTGAAGGCATTGACCCACCACAGTACTGGGCGATCATGGATGAATCGGCCCTGAAGCGCCTGGCAGCCGATCGTCGCATCATGGCTGAGCAGCTAGGTCACGTGCTCCGCGCAGCAGAACAGCCCCACATCAACGTCCAAGTCCTGCCATTCTCCCAGCCATTCCATCCGCTGATGGGTGGCAGTCTCACCCTGCTGACCATGGAGAATGGAACGACAACGGCCCTGGTGGAAAGCTACGGTTCTGGTGACGTAGTTGACGCTCCACGACAAGTTGTTGACCTCATACAGCGCTTTGACGTGGTACGCGCACAAGCACTTACACCGGCAGATTCGCTCAACCTAATCCGCGACTACCTGAGGGAGCACACGTGAGCTGCATCCGCGACGCATCGACCCTGGACGGCTGGATCAAGTCATCATTCAGCGGCGGGTCCGAAAACGGCTGCGTGGCGTGGGCCCCGAACCATGCCCGCACCCACGGCACCGTCCCCGTCCGCGACAGCAAAGACCCCAGCGGCCCCGCGCTCGTCTTCGAAACCACCACTTGGAACGCCTTCATCACCAGCATCAAGACGGGCGACTTCCAAGGCTGAACCTGCGTACGGTAGATGAGCGCCCCCCGAGTGACAGCCAAACAGCACTCCAGGGGCGCTCGTTCGTCCGACCCACCGCACTTCAACCAGATCCGGAGGGAACGCGAATGCACCGATGGGTGAAGTCCAGCTACAGCGACGGCGACGGCGGCCAGTGCCTGGAATGGGCCCCCGACCACGCCACCACCACCCGCGCCATCCCCGTCCGCGACAGCAAGAACCCGCACGGCCCCGCCCTCACCTTCGAGCCCACCGCCTGGAACACCTTCATCGACAGCGTCAAGGCCGGGCACTTCCAGGGCTGAACCCCGCGTACCGCAACTCGATCCGGAGGGAACGCCAATGCACCGATGGGTGAAGTCCAGCTACAGCGACGGCGACGGCGGCCAGTGCCTGGATTGGGCACCCGACCACGCCACCGCGACAGGCGCCGTCCCCGTCCGCGACAGCAAAGACCCCAGCGGCCCCGCGCTCGCCTTCGAGCCCACCGCCTGGAACGCCTTCATCACCAGCATCAAGACGGGCGACTTCAAAGGCTGAGCCCCAGCATGGGGCCTAAGCCTCGCCCGCCAGGGCGCCCCGTAGGCCGAGGTTGCTGATCAGCAGGCCGCCGTCCACGGGGAGCGTCACCCCCGTGATCCACGCCGCGTCGCGCGAAGCGAGAAACGTGATCGCCGCCGCGATGTCCGTCGGTTCGCCGATCCGGCCCAGCGGGTAGGCCGCCGCGGCGCGGCGCAAGCTCTCGTCGCGGCCGGCCCACGCGTCCGTGCGCACCGTGCCGGGCGCGACGAGGTTGACCCGTACGCCGCGGGGCGCCGCGCGGCCCGCGCGCGTACGGGTCAGGCTGGCGAGGCCCGCCTTGGCCGCGCTGTACGCGTGGTTGCCGAAGTCCTGTTCACCGTTGACGGAGCCGACGTTGACGATCGAGGCCCGGCCGCCGGCCTCGGCCAGCAGCGGCAGCGCCGCCCGCGCGCAGCGGAACGCACCGGTCAGCGTGATGTCCACGTCCCGGTCCCACTCCTCGTCCGGCTGGTCCTCGAAGCGTTCGGTGTCGGGGTGGCAGGACAGCGCGTTGTTGACCAGCACGTCGAGGCGGCCGAACCGTTCGCCCGCGTGCGCCACGGCCGCCTCCACCGCCGCCCGGTCCGCGACGTCGCAGGCCAGCCCGTACGCCACGCCGCCCGCCGCGCGGATCTCCGCCGCGGCCCGCTCGGCCCGCGCCCCGTCCAGGTCGGTGACCAGCACCTGCCCGCCCTCGTCCGCGAACCGCCGCGCGGTCACCGCGCCGATTCCCCGGCCCGCCCCCGTGAGCAGTACGCCGTAACCCTCGAACCGCCGCATCGCACGCCGCCCTTCTGGCTCTTGATCACCCGCACTCGTCCGGGCAGCGTAGGGCGCGGCTGCACCCGCCGTAAGAGGGCCGCACGGGCCGTCGCCGTGCCCCGTACGCGCCCGTCACCGCGTCGGGCAACCGCACCCCGGACGCGTCAGGCGTGACACCTCGTGCGTCACGAACCCCGCGGAGCGCGTACGAGCACGCGCGCGGGCGGGTCCGCAAGGGGGCCCGTCGGGTTCAGGCCAGGCTCTGACGGACCGCGCGGACGAGCGCCTGCGCGCGCGGGTCTGCCGTCACGTTCTGCTGCATGCCGTTGGTGACGTAGCCGAAGCCGATGCCCGACTCCGGGTCGGCGAAGGCCAGCGAGCCGCCGCGGCCGGGGTGGCCGAACGAGCCGGGCGCCAGCAGCGGCGACGCCGGGCCGTGCAGCATGTACCCGAGGCCGAACCGGGTCTGCACCACCAGCACCCGGTCCGGGCCCGCCGACTCCTCCGTACGGGCCAGGGTGAGCGTCGCGGGCGCGAACAGGCGGCGGGCGGCGGGGAGCGGGGCGGTCGGCGCGAACGGGTCCGCGGGCGGCGCCCCGGACGGCGCCCCAGACGGCGGCTGCTCCGCGGCCACGTCGCCGATCAGCGCCGCGTAGAACCTGGCCAGCGCGCGGGCCGTGGCGACGCCGCCCGACGCGGGGAGGCCGGCCGCACGGTAGGCCGGCGCGTTCTCGTCCGGCAGCGGGTCGACCACCCGGAAGGCCCGCCGGGTCAGCGAGTCCGGGTCGCGGTACGCGTCGGCGACGTTCTGCTTGGCCCGTACGCGCAGGCCCTGCGAGGGCGGCGGCGCGGGCGCCTCGATGGCGGCGATCCGGCCCACCCGCTCCCGCTCCGCGTCCGGCAGCCCGATCCACAGGTCGAGCCCGAGCGGCCCGGCGAACTCCTCGGCCACCCAGGCGCCGACGGTGCGGCCGGTGATCCGCCGTACCAACTCGCCGACCAGCCAATTGAAGGTGTGCGGGTGGTAGCCGTGCGCCGTGCCCGGCTCCCACACGGGCGCCTGCGCGGCCAGCGCCCGCGCGCCGCTCACGCCGTCGAGCGCCGCCTCCGGGCTGAGCGGCGCGTCGAGCACCGGCAGCCCGGCCCGGTGCGACAGCAGGTGCCGCACCAACACCCGCTCCTTGCCGTTCGCCTTGAACTCCGGCCAGTACGTGCCGACCGGCGCGTCGAGGTCCACCAGACCGCGCTGGTGCAGCAGCAGCGGCACGGCCGCCGCGACGCCCTTGGTCGCCGACCGCACTATCTGCGCGGTACCGGGCAGCCAGGGGGCGGCGGGGCCCCGGGTGGGTGCGGGGACCGCGCCGGGCTCGGGGGTGGATGCCGGGGCCGCGCCGCCGGGCTCCGGGGTGGGGGCGGGCGCGGGGCTGGGCGGTGCGTCGCCGTCGCGGGCGCCGGCCCACAGGTCGACCACCTTGCGGCCGTCCCGGTAGACGGAGACCGCCGCCCCGCGCGCGCCGCGCCGAGCGAAGTTGACCGCGAAGGCGTCCCGCACCGGTTCGAAACCGGGCTCCACCGTGCCCTGGACGTCCACCACTGTTGCCCACTCCCACATCTTCGTTACGCCCCGTCGTGCACTCCCCATGGTGCAATGCGGACGACGGCCGACTTATGCCGGGTCCCGGGGGGAGTTTCGTGCGGGGTTTCGGTCGCGTGGAGTTGCGGTCGTATGAGGTTGCGGCTCGTACGTGGCTCCGGCTCGTACGTGACTCCGGCTCGTACGGGCTCCGGGGCTGGCGTCGCGGGGGCGCCTGGCCCGGGCGGGCGGGGCCGCCCCGTACCACCCGAGCCCTGGCACCGCCCCGTACCACCCGAGCCCTGGTGCCGCCCCGTACGCCCGAACACGCCGACGGCGACCCCCTGCCCCAGGGAGCCGCCGCCGTATCTCACTGTGCGTGCCTGTCCCCGTCCCCACGGGCAGGCACTGCCCGGTGCGGCGGGAGGGACGCTCCCCTCCCGCCCCGCCGGGCGTCTGGTCGGTGGTCGGGTGACCACCTGGGCCGCCGCCGGTCGGCGGTGGCCGGTCGGGGGGCGCGGGGGCCCCCCGGGGGCCCCCCGGCCCGGGGGCCCCCCCCCCCCCCGGCCCACTGCCCCCAGGCGAGGGAGGTGGCCGGCAGCCCCTGGTCGCGGCGGT
>NZ_JBEHZD010000265.1:0-10602 GCF_040240285.1 Streptomyces sp. HSW2009
GGCGCGCCGGGGGGGGGGGTGGGGGGCCGGGTTGATGGCGGCGCGCGGGCCGCGGACGGCGGGGGCGGCGGCGCCGGCGGCGAGCCCGGCGGGGGGGGCGCCGCCGGCCGCCGCGCCAGGGCCGTGCGCGGCGGGCTCGCCGGTGCCGACACCGGTACCGCCGCCGGTGCCGCCGGGCGCCGGAAGCGCAGCGAGCCCGGTGCCCGCGCCCCCGTGCGCCGGCTCCTGGCGCCCCGCGTGATCGGGGTGCCCGGGGTGTTCGTGGTACGGGGCGAAGGCGCCGATGAGGTCGGCCGCCGCGGTGCGGAACAGTTCGCGGCGCCGCACGCCGCGCGCCGCAGCCACCGCCTGCTCGGGCCCGTCCGCGCGGCCGACGGCGGCCAGCACCTCCGGTTCCAGGTGCTCGCGGGTGCGCGGGCGCAGCCCCTGTGGGTCGCCGAGCAGGGCGACCGCCTCGGGCGCGCGCAGCAGCAGGTCGGGGGCGAGCCGGCCGGCGGACAGCACCCGGGCCAGGTTCTCGGCCGCGGCGCCCTCGTCGCGCAGCAGCCGCAGGTACCAGGGCGTCTTGCCGAGCGCGTCGGAGACCTTGCGGAAGCCGAGCAGCCCCGCGTCCGGGTCGGCGGAGTCGGCGAACCAGCCGAGCAGCACCGGCAGCAGCGTCCGCTGGATGGCGGCCTTGCGGGTCACCCCGGAGGCCAGCGCCTCCAGGTGGCGCAGCGCACCGACCGGGTCGGCGTACCCGAGTGCCTCCAGGCGCTGGCCTGCGGCCTTGGAGCTGAGCCGGGTCTCGCCGGGTTCGAGTTGGGCGACGCCGTCCAGCAGCGGCCGGTAGAACAGCTTCTCGTGGAGGCGCCGCACCTCGCGCGCGTGCCGCTTCCACTCCTGCCGCAGCCGGGTCACCGGCTCGGTGCGCGGCCAGTCGAAGGGCCGCGACAGGGAGCGGCCGAGCCGGCGCAGGTCGGCCTCGTCCTCGGGGACCAGGTGGGTGCGGCGCAGCTTGTAGAGCTGGATGTGGTGTTCCATGGCGCGGAGGAAGCGGTACGCGTCGTCGAGGGCGGCGGCGTCCGCGCGGCCCACGTAGCCGCCGGCGGCGAGCGCGGCCAGCGCCTCCAGGGTGCTGCCGCTGCGCAGGGACGCGTCGCTGCGGCCGTGCACGAGTTGGAGCAGTTGCACGGCGAACTCGACGTCCCGCAGCCCGCCGGGGCCGAGCTTGATCTCCCGGTCGACCTGGGCGGCGGGGATGTTCTCGACGACCCGGCGGCGCATCTGCTGTACGTCGGGTACGAAGTTGTCGCGCTCGGCGGCCTGCCACACCAGGGGTTCGACGGCCGCCACGTACGCCTGCCCGAGCGCGGCGTCACCGGCCACCGGGCGGGCCTTGAGCAGCGCCTGGAACTCCCAGGTCTTGGCCCACCGCTGGTAGTAGGCGAGGTGGCTGGCGAGGGTGCGGACCAGGGGGCCGTTGCGGCCCTCCGGGCGGAGGTTGGCGTCGACCGGCCAGATGGTGCCCTCGGCGGTCACGTCGCCGCAGATCCGTACCAGTCGGGCGGCGAGCCGGGTGGCGGCCCGCAGCGCGGTCGACTCGGCGTCGCCGGAGCCGCCGTCGCCGGCTGCCGCGTCGGCGGCCGGTTGCAGCGGCGGTTCGGCAACGAAGATGACGTCGACGTCGGAGACGTAGTTGAGCTCGTGGCCGCCGCACTTGCCCATCCCGATGACGGCGAGCCGGCAGGCAGCCGCGTCCTCGGGGGCCTCCTCGGCGGCGATCCGCAGGGCGATCCGCAGGGTGGCGGTGGCCAGGTCGGCGAGTTCGGCGGCGATCTGCGCGACGCCGGTGGTGCCGCACACGTCGCGGGCGGCGAGGCCGAGCAGACAGCGCCGGTAGGTGGCGCGCAGCGCGTCGGGCTTGCTCGGCTGCTTGTCCGCGGGTTTGCCCTGGTGGCCGTCCCCGGGTTTGCCCTGGTGCCCGTCCCCGGGCTTGCCCTGGTGCCCGTCCGCGCCGCCCCACACGCCGTCGGCCAGCGCCTGTTCGAACTCGGCCGTGGTCGGGTGCAGGTCGGCCGATTCGTAGGTGACCAGCGAGTGCCAGTCGCCCGGGTGCCGCGCGAGGTGGTCGCCCAGCGCCTCGGACGCGCCGAGCACCCCGAGCAGCCGGTCCCGCAGCGGCTTGGCCGAGACGACCGTGGTCAACAGCGTCTGCCGCTCCTCGTCGGGCAGCGCCTCCGCCAGCCGCACCAGGCCGCGCAGCGCCAGGTTCGGATCGGCGGTCGTCCCCAGCGCGTCGAGCAGCACGGGATCGGCCCGTACGCTGGCGAGCGCGGGCGCGTCCAGCAGCAGCCCGGCCGCCGCGGTGTCGGTGAATCCGTAGCGCAGCAGCCGTCCGTACTGGCTGTCCCGTCGCCCTTGCAGCACGGCGCACCCGCCTTTCCGCGCGGTCGTCACCCGGTACAGGCGCCCACCGTGCAGCCGCCTGGTGCCACGACCACTCGCCATGATCCGCACGGGAGCTTAGTACCTGCCCGGCACGGAGCCGGCGGCACGGGCCTCCCGTGTCCCCCCGCGTCCCCTGGTGACGCGGGCTGTGGGGTGGCGTCACGGGGGGGTGGGCGCGGGGGGCCGGGACCGGGCGCCAGCAGCGACCGGCGGGCACCCATGGGAGACGGCGGCTCATGCGTCCCCGACGGCGATCCCGAGTTCCCGTACGAGGGCCAGGCCCAGGTCCACCTGCTGATCGGGGTCGATACGGACCGCGGCCAACTGGGCGACACCGCGGACCTGCGCGAGGTCGTTGCCCCGCAGATCGGCGCCCCGGTACCGCCCGCCGCCGAACTCGGTCAGCGCGAGCCGACAGCCGGAGAACACGGCGCCGGACAGGTCGCACCCGGTGAACGCGGCCTCGGTGAGGACACAGCCGGCGAAGACGACGGGCCCGGCGGCACGCACCTGCGCGAAGCCGGCGTAGTCGAACCGGCACTTCTCGAACAACACGTCATCCAGCACCACGCCCTCCAGCGCGGCCCCCATGAGCTTGCAGTCACGAATGTGCACCCGGCACAGCCTGCCCCCACGCCACCGAACCGCACCGAGGTCACTGCCGCTGACCTCAACCCCGTGCACCGTGACCCCGTCGAACTCGACCCGCTGCGCGCGAACCCCACTGACCCGCCCCGTAACGAGCCGCACACCACTCAACGCAAGCGAACGCAGCTCCACACCCCCGTACACAAAGTCCTGCACAACACCCTCCGGCCCGTCCAACGCCTCCACCCCGGCCAGCCGAAGCCCAGGCTCATCGAGGTCGGGGGTGGTCACGGTGGTACGGCCGAAGGTGCGGCTGGCCATGGTGCTCCTTGGGGGCGGGGGCGACCTCGTCTTAGGTTGGTGCTCTGGTGAGTCTGGTGCACGACCTGCCCCTACCAACGCTGGAACGACGCCCGGGGCCACAGCCGCACTCGGATTACTCGCCTGCGTCCACGCCGGCACCAAGGCCCGCAGCCTCAGGGCTTGAAGGAAGTGGCCTGAGCGCGTTAGGGCTGGCGGTGCATCTCCCAGTGGCGCCTCAGCCACTTCTGCTGCTTCGAGGTCAAGCTCGTGACCGTGAGTGGCTTCTGGTGGAGGTCTGCATAGGTTGGGTAGTTGTGCAGGCTAGCCACGACGTCCAGGGCCGACGTCGCAGGATTCACCGCAATGCCGCCCAGGTCGAAGAGTCGGTGCAGGTCTCGACGGAGGAGCAGCCCGCCGCCGTTGTGGTCTCCGGATTTGGCAAAGCTGTAGAGGTGAGCGGCTTCCAGAACGGAGGCCGGCAAAGGGCCAGTGAACGCGCAGTTCTCGCCGTAGGTGTCGAGTAGTTGCTTGCGGAAGCTGGCCTGCCCCTTGCGGACGCGGACCAGGGCCGTGGCGTGGCCTCCGGCGATGACCTTCTCGGTCTTCTCGACCACGCCGAGCGAGCGGGCCTGCCCCTTGTGCTTCAAAGCGCTCTCGACCTGGTCCCGCTTCAGAATTCGGAAGCTGTTCTGCGCCTTGGGGTGCACACACAACTGCCGCAATTCGGTGCCCGACAGAGCGCCCTCCATGCTGACCCAGCCGGCCCCATACGTGCCGCGGTAAGCGATGACCGACTTGGTCTCCTTAATCGGGTCATCAAACTCGTGCTTGCAGTGTGCACACCGAAAGACCGGCAGTTTGGTCTTACGCGGGTTGACCTCAGTGTCGTTGCACTTGGGGCACCGGTGAATGTCCTTCATTGCCGGTTGCTTAGTGATCTCCTCAATCACGGACATCCCCAGCAGGGTCTGGCCATTCCACATCACGATGACGTCGCCCTGAGAGACGTTCTCGTGGTGTACGACCGTGCTGTCCCAGCTGTAGTGCTCGCCCAAGACGTCGTCGTACAGTTCCCCGGAACGGGCCCTGGCCTCGCCGGTCAACAGTGCCAGCCAAGCCGTCATCTGCGCCTCCCCGTGCTCCCGGCATCCTCATGCCGTAGTGACTGCACATGCCACTCATGAAACGTACCGGGGACCTCTGACACTCCCCCCGTACAATCACCCGCAGGACGGCATGCGCAGCATCCACACGGATCGGCTGACCCACCTGGCACTGGTCCTGGCCGACACCCCTTGCGCAAACCGCGCCGACGAGAGCTACCGCGCCTACGACCACGGCGGCCACGGACCGGAGCTCCCCATCCAGCGGCCCGGCACAGGCCCAAGTCGTAGGGATATCCCGCAGGGCCAACCGCACGCACCCGTCGGCCCCGGCCCCCCGCCCCCGCGCCAGCCCCACGAGACCGCTCAGGCCCAACGGGTTTGCGAACGTCGGCCCCGAGGGCTGATGAGTGCTTCG
This sequence comes from Streptomyces sp. HSW2009, assembly GCF_040240285.1. NCBI lineage: Bacteria > Bacillati > Actinomycetota > Actinomycetes > Kitasatosporales > Streptomycetaceae > Streptomyces > Streptomyces sp. HSW2009. The sequence continues at coordinate 4,843 of NZ_JBEHZD010000265.1, forward strand.
CCTCGTGACCCGCGCCTACAGCACCGGCAACATCTTCCGCAGCTCGAAGGCCGTCACCTCGCTGCGGTACTCCTCCCATTCCTGCTTCTTGTTGCGGAGGAAGAAGTCGAAGACGTGTTCGCCCAGGGTTTCGGCCACCAGTTCGCTGCGTTCCATCAGGGCGATGGCCTCGCCGAGGTTCTGTGGGAGGGGCTCGATGCCCATCGCGCGGCGTTCGGAGTCGGAGAGGGCCCAGACGTCGTCGTCGGCGCCGGCCGGGAGTTCGTAGCCCTCTTCGATGCCCTTGAGGCCGGCAGCCAGCAGCACCGCGTACGTGAGGTAGGGGTTGGCGCCCGAGTCGATGGAGCGGACCTCCACGCGCGTGGAGCCGGTCTTGCCGGGCTTGTACATCGGCACCCGGATGAGCGCGGAGCGGTTGTTGTGGCCCCAGCAGATGTACGAGGGGGCTTCGCCGCCCGCGCCTGCGGTGCGCTGGGAGCCGCCCCAGATGCGCTTGTACGAGTTGACCCACTGGTTGGTGACGGCCGAGGTCTCCGCGGCGTGCCGCAGCAGGCCGGCGATGAAGGAGCGGCCCACCTTGGAGAGCTGGTACTCGGCGCCCGACTCGTGGAAGGCGTTGCGGTCGCCCTCGAAGAGGGAGAGGTGGGTGTGCATGCCGGAGCCGGGGTACTCCGAGAACGGCTTGGGCATGAACGTGGCCTGCACGCCCTGTTCCAGCGCGACCTGCTTCATGACGATGCGGAAGGTCATGATGTTGTCGGCGGTGGACAGCGCGTCGGCGTAGCGCAGGTCGATCTCCTGCTGGCCCGGGGCGCCCTCGTGGTGGGAGAACTCAACCGAGATGCCCATGGATTCGAGCATGGTGATCGCCTGTCGGCGGAAGTCCATGCCGACGTTCTGCGGGGTGTGGTCGAAGTAGCCCGAGGAGTCGGCCGGCACCGGCCGGGTGCCGTCCACCGGCTTGTCCTTGAGCAGGAAGAACTCGATCTCGGGGTGGGTGTAGAAGGTGAAGCCGAGGTCGGAGGTCTTGGCGAGGATGCGCTTGAGGACGTAGCGCGGGTCGGCGTACGAGGGTGAGCCGTCCGGCATCAGGATGTCGCAGAACATGCGTGCGGTGCCGGGGGCCTCGGCGCGCCAGGGCAGGATCTGGAAGGTGGCCGGATCTGGCTTCGCGATCATGTCCGATTCGTAGACCCGGGCGAAGCCCTCGATGGCGGAGCCGTCGAAGCCGATCCCCTCGTCAAACGCCTGCTCCAACTCGGCGGGCGCCACCGCGACGGACTTGAGGAAGCCGAGCACATCGGTGAACCACAGCCGTACGAAGCGGATGTCGCGCTCTTCGAGCGTGCGGAGCACGAACTCCTGCTGCTTGTCCATAGTCCCTATCCTCGCAGGTCAGACGGCCGCTCTGGGGTGCTGGGCAGATCCGGTGACACCTCAGTATCACGCCAGCGGGTTTCCGTTGAGTTTCGCATCCGCCCCGGCGCTTTGCGCCAGCGCGTACGGGTTCCCCCGGGTGTCGTGACTTTCCCCGTTTGTCAGGTGCTTGGCGCTACGCCATCTCGTTGACGGCGATGGCGTACGGAGACGGCGTACGGAGATGGCAATGGCGGGTGTGGCTGCGGTGCGGGGACGGCTGCGGGTGCTGGCGCCGTCTTCGCCGGCGAGTTCCCCCGCCCCCTCCCGCCCGGCGGGGCGGAAGCCACCGCACGGAAGCCACCGCACGGGAGCCCCACACGCAGAGCCCCCGTACAGAACTCACCCCACCCAACCCCTTCCCCATGTGAGGTGACGTGTGAAATTTTACATGGCACACCCCTCCCGTTCGTGTCCATGTCAGACGCGGCGGACGCGGTGTGCCCCCGTGCGCCCCGCGCACGGCAACTCCACCCCCACAGGAGGCAACTGCCATGAGAAGGACCCCGGTGCGCGGACGCACCGGCCCCCTGGCGGCGCTGGCGATATCGCTGTGCCTGGGCGGCGGGCTGCTCGCCACCCCGAGCCAGGCCGCTCCCGCCACCCCCACGCCCGCCGCCGCCCGCACCCAGGGCCCCACCGGCACGGGCCCACAGGGCGCGAACCCGCACGGCGCAGACCCACACCGCGCAGCCCCGCAGGGCACGGCCGCGGCCGACGCGCAGGCCGATGACCCCGAGCACGTACGGGACGCGGCGGCCCCGGTGTCGCAGCGTCCGCCGCTGGCCGCCAGCAAGGACGCGCTGCGCCGCTCCTACGACGAGCCGGCCGACTCCGCCGCCCGCTCCGCTGCGCAGCGCCGGCCGTCGGCGCGCCAGGGCGCCCGCGTGGCCTGCGACGTCGCGGACTTCACCGGCAACTCCGGCGCCGCTCTGGTCGAGAAGGTCAGGGGCGCGGCGCCCGACTGCATCAACACGCTGTTCAACCTGACCGGCTCCGATGCGCGCGGCGCCTTCCGCGAGGAGCAGATGGTCACGGTCGCGAACGCGCTGCGGGCCGGCTCGGCGGACTATCCGGGCGACGGTTCGACCGGGATGCCGCAGATCGTGCTGTTCCTGCGGGCCGGGTACTTCGTGCACTGGTACCACCAGGAGGACGTCGGCGCGTACGGGCCCGCGCTGCGCTCGGCGATCCAGGGCGGTCTCGACGCGTTCTTCGGCTCCGCGCACTCCGGTGACGTGAGCGACGCCAACGGCGAGACGCTGTCCGAGGCGGTCGTCCTGATCGACAGCGCCGAGGAGAACGCCCGCTACCTGCCGGTGGTGGAGCGGCTGCTGACGGCGTACGACTCCTCGTACGACGGCTCGTGGTGGATGGTGAACGCGGTCAACAACGTGTACACGGTGCTCTTCCGCGGCCACCAGGTGCCCGAGTTCGTGACCGCGGTCGAGCGGGACCCGGGTGTGCTGCGGACGCTGTCCGACTTCGCCGCCGCGCACCTGGACCTGTTGGGCGGCGAGCGGAGCTATCTGACCTCCAACGCGGGGCGCGAACTCGGCCGCTTCCTCCAGCACGCCTCGCTGCGCGCCGAGGTGGCGCCGCTGGCCAGGGACCTGCTCCGGCGCAGCGAGATCACCGGCCGCACCGCGCCGCTGTGGGTCGGCGTGGCGGAGATGACCGCCGCGTACGACGGGGCCAACTGCGCCGACTACGGCACCTGCGACCTGCCGGAGCGACTGTCGGACGCGGCGCTTCCGGTGCGGCACTCGTGCGGTCCGAGCATCACCATCAGGGCGCAGGACATGACGGCCGGCCAGTTGGCCGCCACCTGCACCAGCCTGAGCGGGCAGGACGCGTTCTTCCACGACGTCGCCCGGGACCGCGGCCCGGTGGCCGACGACCACAACGAGACCATCGAGGTCACGGCCTTCGACTCCAGCACCGACTACCAGACGTACGCCGGCGCGATCTACGGCATCGACACCAACAACGGCGGCATGTACCTGGAGGGCGACCCGTCGAAGGTCGGCAACCAGCCGCGGTTCATCGCCTACGAGGCGGAGTGGCAGCGGCCGGAGTTCGCGATCTGGAACCTCAACCACGAGTACACCCACTACCTCGACGGCCGCTTCAACATGCACGGCGGCTTCGAGGCCGGGGTGAGCACGCCGACCGTGTGGTGGATCGAGGGCTTCGCCGAGTACGTCTCGTACTCCTACCGCAACCTGCCCTACCAGGAGGCGGCGACCGAGGCCGGCAAGCACACCTACCGGCTGAGCACGCTCTTCGACACGACCTACGAGAACGCCGACACCACGCGGGTCTACCGGTGGGGCTACCTGGCGGTGCGATACCTGCTGGAGCGGCACCGCGGCGACGTGGACACGGTGCTCGGCCACTACCGCAGCGGTGACTGGCAGGCGGCCAGGGCGCACCTGACGCGGACGATCGGCAGCAGTTACGACGCCGACTGGGACGCCTGGTTGACCGAGTGCGCGGCCGGCGGCTGCGCGAGCGCGGGCGCCGCGCCGACCCACCGGGCCGGCTGACCCCACGCGGCGGGAGCCGGACCGAAGCGCCCCGGCTCCCGCCCTCCCGACCCCGCCGCCCTCGGCCCGTCCCCCCATACGGGCCGGGGGCGGCGGCTGCGCGGGGCGGGTGGCTGGGCTCGGAGGCTGAGGAGGTTCGGGGGCCGCCCGGGCGGCGGCCACCCGGCGGACTTCCCCCGCGCGCGTACGCGTACGGGGACGGGGGACGGGGCCGGGGGCTGCTGGCGAACCTCCTGGGCCCGTACCGCGCCCGCGCGCGTACGAGTCGGCGGCGGCCACCCCGGCCGCCCCGTCGCCCCCGTGCCCCGCGCGGTCCCCCGTCGGCCCAGCCGGCTGCATGACATGTGAAGTTATACTCTCCGTGCCGAACCTAGGACGGAGGCCCACGTGGCTGACCTGCGGCAACGCAACTTGATCTTGGTCCAGGAGCGGCTGCGCGACCAGGTGGCGAACGCCCTGCGCGCCGCCATGATCGCCGGTGAGCTCCAGGCCGGAACCGTGTACTCCGCCCCCGCGCTCGCGGCCGAACTCGGCGTGTCGGCGACGCCCGTCCGCGAGGCCATGCTCGCCCTCGCGCGCGAGGGCCTGGTGGAGCCGGTGCGGAACAAGGGCTTTCGGATCACCGAGTTGTCCGACCGCGACCTGGACGAGTACAGCGAGATCCGGGAGCTCATCGAGGTGCCGACGATCGGGCGGGTGACCCGCACCGTGGCGGTGGAGGACCTGGAGTCGATGCGCCCGGTGGCCCAGGAGATCGTGGCCGCCGCCGGCCGGCACGACCTGATCGGCTATCTGGAGGCGGACCGCAGGTTCCACCTGCAACTGGTGGGCCTGGCCGGCAACGCCCGACTGGTGGAGGTCGTCGGTGACCTGCGCAAGCGCGCCCGCCTCTACGGCCTCGCCCGGCTGGACAGCAACGGCGAGTTGATCGCCTCGGCCGAGGAGCACCTGGAACTGCTCGACCTGATGATCGCGGGCGACGCCGCGGGCGCCCAGGAGTGCATGCGCCGCCACCTGGGCCACGTCCGCTCGCTGTGGTCATCGCGCAACAAGGAGGCGGGCGCGGCGGCGTCTGCGACTGCGGCTCCGCATCCGGCCCCTGGTCCACAGGGGGCCGAGCGGCGGTAGTCGGCTCAACGCCCGCCGCCCGGCCGGCGCGGCACCACTGCGGGCCGGGCCGCGCCATTCCGTACGAACCGTTCCCGCACGAACCGTTCCCGTACGAACCGTTCCCGTACGAACGACTCCGCACGAACCGTTCCGCACGGACCGCACCACTCGCGCCACCCCCCTGACATGCATACCCCGCGGGGGTAAGCTACCCGCGATGTCAGCCCGCTCGCGCACGGCGCCGTACGCCCCGTGCCGGGGCACCGCCTGGTGCGCCCGGCTGCTGTTGCTGTCCGCCCTGCTCTTCGGCATCGTCACGATGCACACCATCGGCCACCCCACGGAGCACGGGCCGGCGAGCGGACACGGGGCGGCGAGCGGGCCCGGCCTGACGGCCGCACACCAGGCCGTGGCCGTGGACGGGCAGCCGGCCGCCGGCGCGCCCGGGGCCGCGGCGCACCACGCGAGGACCGACCGGCCCGGGCCGGCAGGCGCACCCGCCCACCCCGCGCCGCCGCGGCTCGGCACCCCGGTCGCCGACCAGTTCACCGCGCCGGGGCAGGGCGGCATGGACCCGCTCTCCGTCTGCCTCGCCGTGCTGGTGGCGTGGACGGTCGTCCTGGCGCTGAGCGCCGCCGCACGACGCCGCCCCCGGGCCCGGGCGCTTTTACACAGCTCCCAGCCC
>NZ_JBEHZD010000266.1:0-10475 GCF_040240285.1 Streptomyces sp. HSW2009
GGGGACCCCCCCAAACCCCCCGCGGGGACGGGGGCCCGCGGCCCCCCGGGGCGCGGGGGCGCGCGCGGGCCCGCGACCGGGGGCGGCGCCGCCCCGCCGACCCGGGCCCGCCGCCTCCGCCCGGCCCCCTGTACCAGGCGGAGGAGTCATAGCGCCGGCTCCCGCTCCGTACGTCATTCCGTCGCCACCCCGACCTTGAGCCCCGCCCTGAGCTGGGGCCCCGACACCTCGATGCGGCCGTCGGCCGTCATCCCGGTCTCCACCCGCACCATGCGCGAGCCGGTGCCATCGACGACCTGGAGCCCGTAGCCGCCGTCCGTGCCGCGCAGCGCGACGACCGCCTCCACCGGAACGATGAGCACGCCCCTGCGGCTCTCGCTGACGAACTTCACGCTCGCCGTGGCCTTCGCGTCCTCACCGGCGACCGCCGCCGCGCCGCCGTCCAGAGTGATCTCGACCGTGATGGTGTCCTGCGCCGCCGGCTGCCCGTCGGCCGGTTCCGCGGACGGCGCCGTGCCCGCGATCTTGCCGCTCTTGGTCGCCCCGCTGGGCAGCGTCACCTCGACCTTCGTGCCGCGCGCGGTCAGCGACGCCTCGTTCTGGGCGAGGTCGGCGCGGACCACCGGCCGGGTGGCGGCCACGGTGAGTACGGGCGTGTCGGGGGCGACCTGGTCGGCGAGGGCCGCATCCGCACGGACCACGGTCACCTCCTCCGGCTGGAAGACGACGTCGCCCTGACCCACCCGGCCGGTCGGCGTGCGGTTCAGCGACTTCTGCCACTGCTTGACCGCCGCCTCGGTGTCCCGGTCGTACCGCGGATCGACGTACAGCCGCTGCCCGTAGCCGAGCGCGACGAGATTGCGTTCCAGTTGCAGGACGTCGCTGCCGCGCGCCCCGACCTTCATCTCCCGAAAGGCGGGCACCGGCCCGTACAGCAAGGTCACCGGCTTGTCGTCGCGCTCGTAGAGCGCCTGGCCGCGGGTGACGGTGGTGCCCTCCTTGGCCGCGACGGTCACGGTGCCGGCCACCGCCGCCTTCACGGCCCGGCGCTGCGCGAAGTCGATCTTCCCGTCCACCGTCGTCGACTTCACCAGGTCGCCCCGCGTGACCTCGACGGTCTCCGGCGTCCGCGCCCCGTCGCCGTCCTGCGCGTCGGCCCCGCCCCCGCCGTAGACCAGGGCGCCCGCCCCGACCGCGGCGGCGACCAGCACGGCGCCCCCGACGACGATTCCCGTACGACGTCCCATCTACTGCATCCCGTCCAGGCCCTCAAGCAGCTTGCCCTTGCACGCCTGCCGGGCCTGCTTGTACGCGGGCGACAGGGGGTCGACCTCCGGGTTCGCCGGGTTGGGGTCGCCGCCGGGGATGACGTTGCCGCCGGACATGGTGGGGTTGGTGAACTTGGGGACGCCGTTCTCGCGCATGCACTTGGCGTGCGCGAGCATCGACTCGTAGTCCTGCTGCGGGTTGCGCTTGGGCGCCAACTCGTCAGCCTTGGCCATTTCGGGGAAGCAGATGGCGTTCCGGCCGCCCTTGTACCCCTCGCCGTTGCCCTTCCCCGCGACGACCTCGTCGATCTTCTCCCAGTCCAGGTGGCCGCTGAGCCGTGGATCGGGGAAGTCGGGGAACTCGCCCTTGGTCCGCATGCACCGGACGTACTTCATCTGCGCGTCGTAGAACGCGCCGCGGCCCTCGCCCGCACTCGACTTGCCCGCGTCCTTGCCGGGCCCGGCCGAGCCGTCCTTGCCCGCCGAGCCGTCCTTGCCGGTGGCGCCGTCCTTGCCCGCGGTGGGTTCGTCGGTGACGGTCGCGATCCCGTCGCTGGTACGGGCTCCGCCGTCACCGCCGCCGCAGGCCACGCACAGGGCGAGCAGCGGCGTGGCGACGACGGCGGCGATGCGGTGCCGGCCGACGCCGCGCAGCACGTCCCGGTGCGGTGGGAGCGGGGCCCTGCGGGGGGCCTCGTACGGGGTGCTGCGACGGAACTCGCCCGGGGCGCCGCGGGAGCCGCTTCGGAAGGCGCTGCGGAAGACGGAGTGGAAGCTCATGGGCCTCACCGTCCGCCCGGCACATGGTGGCCGGTCCATCGGCACATGATGAGCACGTAACAATGCGCGGGGCGCCCGCCCGAACCGTGATCGGCGGGTCTGAACAGGGCAAACCCTCCCGCATAATCGGCGCCATGGCCCACGTACTGCTGATCGAGGACGACGTGTCCGTGCGCGACGGCATGGAACTCGTGCTGCGCCGGCACGGCTACGAGGTCGCCACGGCCGCCACCGGCGAGGCCGCCCTCGCCCTGCTGGCCGGCCCGGAGGGCATCGGCGTCGAACTCGCCGTACTCGACCTGATGCTGCCCGGCATGGCCGGCTTCGAGGTCTGCCGCCGGCTGCGGGCCACCGGCGCGACCCTGCCGGTGATCATGCTGACCGCGCGCGGCGACGACGGCGACATCGTGCAGGGCCTGGAGGCCGGCGCCGACGACTACGTCGTCAAACCGGTGACAGCACCGGTACTCGAAGCGCGCATACGGGCCGCGCTGCGGCGCGCCGAGCCGACCGCGGCGGCCCGCGGCGAACACCACGCCGACCTGGTCATCGACCGCGCCGGCCTCACCGTCAGCAAGCGCGGCACGCCGATCGCCCTGCCCCCCACCGAACTGCGCCTGCTGCTCGAACTCTCCGCCGCCCCGGCCCGCGTCTTCAGCCGCGAACAACTGCTGCAATCCGTCTGGGAACACGGCTTCCTCGGCGACTCGCGCCTGGTCGACGCGGCGGTCGGCCGGCTCCGCGCCAAGATCGAGGACGTGGCCGCCCGCCCCCGCTACATCCAGACGGTCCGCGGCTTCGGCTACCGCTTCGGCCCGATATGACCGAGCACCCGGAGCACCCGAAGACCGCGGAGACCTCGGAGACCTCGGAGCACCAGCCCCCGGCCACCGGCCCGCGCGCCGGCGCCCGGCGGATACCCAGGCGCGTACGGAAGCCGCGCCCGCCCCACGAGGTCGGCGAGCCCAGCCCGCCGCAACGGATGAGCGAAGCCGGCCCGCCCCCAGCAGTGAGCGAACCTGGCCCGCCCCACCAGGTGGACGAAGCCAACCCGCCGCACCGAGTGGGCGAACCCCACCCACCCCACCGTGCACGCGAGCCTCGCCCACCCCGGCGCGCCCGCCGCGTCCGACGCGCCCTGCGCCGGCTCGGCGGCCTGCGCGCCCGCCTGGTCGTCGCGTTCGTCCTGATCGCCCTGGTCAGCGCGGTCACCGCCACGGCACTCGCGTACCGCGAATCCCGTACGGCCGTACTGGAACGCAAGCAGGACGCGGTGCGCACCGACGTCCGCAACCGCGTCGGGCAGGCCGCGGCCGACTTCGACCTGCCCGCCGACGAGGTCGCCCTGACTCGCTTCGCCACCACCATCGCCGACGGACTCGGCGGCGACGCCGTCGTGGTGGCCCACTACCGCTCCCTGACCGTCGCGTCCGACGCGTCGGCGGACCGCAGCCGGATCACCCCTGAGCTGCGCAGGGCGGTGCGCGAACAGAACCGGATGAGCTTCCAGCGGGTCGAGTGGCAGGGCACTCCGTACCTGGTCATCGGTGCCCCCGTCACCTTCGATTCGTTCGCCCCGTCCGGTCTCGACGTCTTCGCCATCACCTCGCTGCGGGCCGAACGCGAGGCCACGGCCGGCGTGCTCGACGCGGTGCGCGACGGCATCGTGCCGGTCGTCCTGCTCGCCGCACTCCTCGCGCTGCTCGCCGCCGGCACCGTACTGCGCCCCGTACGCGAACTCGGCCGGGCCACCCGCCGGCACGCGGCCGGCGACCTCACCTCCCGGGTCCGGGTCCGCGGACGGGACGAACTCGCCGATCTGGCAAGGGACTTCAACGAGACGGCCCGCGCGCTTGAGGCGTCCGTGGCCGAACTGCGCGAACAGGACGCCCGGGCGAAACGCTTCGTCGCCGACGTCTCGCACGAACTGCGCACCCCGCTCGCCGCGATGACGATGGTCGCGACCGTGCTGGACGAGGACGCGGCCTCCCTCCCGCCGGACGCGGCCCACGCCGCCCGCACGGTCAGCGCGGAGACCGGCCGGCTCACCCGGCTGGTGGACGACCTGATGGAAATGTCCCGCTTCGACTCGGGCGCGGCCCGGCTCAACCCCTCCGAAACCGATCTGGCCGAGGCCGTACGCAGTACGTTGTCGCTGCGCGGCTGGACGGATCGGGTACGGCTCGAACTGGCCGCGGACCTCCTCGCGGTGGTCGACCGGAGACGGCTCGACGTGATCGTCGCCAACCTCGTCGGCAATGCGCTACGGCACGGCGCCGACCCCATCACCCTCACGCTCACCACGGACCCGACCGGCGACTGGTTCACCATCGCGGTGGCCGACCGCGGCCCCGGCCTGCCGCCCGAAACCCTCGCCCACGTCTTCGACCGCTTCTACAAGGCCGACACCGCCCGCACCCGCTCCGAGGGCAGCGGCCTCGGCACCGCGATAGCCCTGGAGAACGCCCGCCTCCACGGCGGCACCATCGAAGCGGCCAACCACCCGGACGGCGGCGCCCTGTTCACGCTCCGCATGCCGTGGCGACGCCCGGATCGCGAGGTGGGTGGGGTCGGGGGTACGGGTGGGGTCGAGGGTATGGGTGGGGTCGAGGGTACGGGTGGGTTCGAGGGTACGGGTGGGGTCGGGGATACGGGTGGGGTCGGGGGTACGGGTGGGGATGCGCGTGAGGATGGGGGCGGGGCCCATGGCCAGGGTCGGGCACTCGGCCACGACCGGGGCCGGCTTCACGACGTTGGCCCGCACCCCGACGCCGATCGGGAACGGTCCCGCCCCCAGGGCCGAAAGCAGGAGGACGAAACGCGATGAGACCCACCAGGCGAGCGGTCGCCGCCACCCTGTTGCCCCTGGCCACGGCGCTGTTGGCCGGCTGCGGCATCCGCCCGACCGGCGTCCTGGACGGCGGCGACGCACCGAGCGGCCTGACCAAGGGAATGCGCCTGTACTTCGTCTCCCAAACCGGCCGTCTGGAAGCGGTATCCCGCCCCGACATGCCCGCCTACACGGTCACCGAACCGGCCAGTATCATCAAACTCCTCGGCGCCGGCCCGAACGAATCCGAACGCGCCTCAGGGCTCGCCACCCTGCTCTACGGCGGCAATTACGAAGCCACGGTGAAGGGAAAGTCCGTCACCGTCCGCGCCACCGACGAGTACCTGGACGCCACCGACGTCGGCGACCGCAACCTCGCAGGTCAACTCGTATGCAGCATCGCCCGAGCGCAAGCCGTCGGCGACACCACGGGCACCACCCGTACCGATGACATCCGCGTCACGGTGAGCTCGTTGAACGGGCGGATGGGCAGCTTCGTCTGCTCGGACTTTTTGAAGTGAGTCACTTCTCGAAGTGGGTTGCTTTTTGGAGTGGGCGAGCGTTGCAAGTTACGCGGTGGAGCCAAAGTAGTCATTAATGGCGGCTGGGGCGGGCGTCCTCAAGGCCGAAGTTACTACCACCAGCCGCCGTGTGATCCGCCCCAGGACGAACTCCCCAGGGAAGACCCGCCCGAGGATGAGCCCCCGGAGCTGGAACCACCGGAGGAACCACCGTACGACGAGCCTCCCGAACCCGAAGTCAGGTCATCACCGGGCTCATCCGTTCCCTGATCCGTTCCCGGATCCATCTCCCGATCATCGTGCCGATCCCGGTAATCCGGCGTCCCGTCATCGTCCTCGTCGGGCAACTCCGTGGACCCGCCGCCGGGGCAGGGCTGTCCGGGGTCGGTCAGCCGCAAGGTCACCGCGGGCGTACGCGTGGTCTGGATGTCGTCCCCCGCGTCCGGCTCACTCGCGCACACCTCCCAGTCGTCGTACGAACCCTCCGCGGGCAACGGATCGTTCGTGTACGCGGCCTCCGCCTCGATACGGTCCTCCGCGACGCCGAGCCCGGTGAGGGTCGTGCTGGCCGCCTTCCAGGTCTTGCCCGTCAACTCCGGCATCGTCGGCCAGGGCAACGGCTCGCCCTCCCGCTTCGGACAGGGCTCCCCGTCCTTCACCGCACCGAAGTCGACGGCCCCGCGCCCGTCGTCCACCCGCGCATGCTGGAAGCACACCAGCCACCCGGACCGCAGCACGATGCTCCGCCGCTGCTCGGACGCGTCGTGGGCCCCCACGGAGAACCCGGCGGCACGCGCCGACTTCTCCGCCTGGTCCAACGGCTTCCCCACGTAGTCCGGCACCGCGGGCCGGGACGCCTCGGCCTTGACCGGCGCCCGCGTACCGGACGGACTCGCACTCGGCTCCCCCGCCGGCGCACCGGACTTGGAGGCGACGGGCTTGGCCTCGTCCTTCTTCTCCTCATCGAGCTGCCCACTCACCCCACCGGCAATGACCAGCAGGACGAACGTCCCCACCGTGGCCCCGAGCTTCGCCCCCCACTTCCACGGCGGCAACACCCACAGCAGGACAAACGCAACGATCATGACCAGAAAGCCGGCCAAGAAGTTGACCGCAGCGAGCACACCCACGACCACGATCAGCCCCGAGGCAGCCGCCGTGCTCTTCCACCACGGCCGCGCCGGCGCGGGCACCGGCTGAGGAGAGTTGTACGGATTCACCGGTAGTTCGTCACCCTTCCGACACGAAAAACCAAAGCGTCAGCGAGTGTCCTCCGAGCAACGATCTGCCCGGACCTGATTCCTTTTACGTAGGCCATGTTGTGACCTTTTGGGAGGTGGGGTGGCCGGGGGCCGGTCGCCGCTGCTGGTGGGGGCGGCACCCTACGGCTTCACCACCAGGCGAGGGCGTCGCGGACGTGCATCACGAGGTGTGCCCCGGTGTGCCCCTCACCAGCCGCCCTTCATACGCACCCGGTTCCTCGGAGGCGTTGTCAGTGGCAAGTCGTAGAGTCCTGGCATGACGGCATTCCGGTCCAGTAGCTCGCTCAGACACATGGTCGAAGAGGCACGAAATATCACTGAACACGCTGGCGTGCATAAACAGATCGACGTGGTACTGCGCATCATGAGCAGCCATGTTGGCGGGAAACATGGAAAGGGCAAGCCACTGGTGGACGCGCTGGAAAACGTGGCCCAACAGTGCATACTCCATGGGGATTTCGAGCTAGCCCAGCGCTTCCAGAGGTTCGCCGAATATGCGGGCGGCAAGCTCTTCCTTGAGATCGTTGAGAATTACTATGACGCGAAAGCCCGACAGCGAAGCGAAGAGTTCATGCGTCGCCTTGCTGCCATGGGCACTGAACGAGCCGTATCCATCTTGGAGGAACTGCGCGCCGAGGATCCAGACGCGAATATCACCGACGTGCTGGCCCTCTTCCGAGGTATCGCCAAGTCCATCGACCACATCGGCATTGGAGTTGGCGAGGGCGGAATCCAACTCCCCGCCAAGCATCTCAAGTACCTTCAGCAGTACGGGCACATGGAGCTGGTCCTGCGGGATCTTCCCCGATCGGCCCCCGCCGAGACCGCTCGCATGGTGAGCGATTTCATCGAAGACGCCGACGCTGGGATGCTGGCTCAGTTGCTGGAACTGCGAGCCAGACGCGCCGCCCTCGCATCACTGCGCGAGTTGGTGAACGACCCCAAGAGCTCCGAGGGCGCGCTACACGACTGCCTCAAGAACCAGGAGTGGGTCTTCGGCGGTGCCTACGTCGCCGAGTTGGCCCGCCGCCAATACGCCCCCGACACCATTCTTGACATTCCGCTACTGCGAGGCGACGGTTCCTTGCACGTGGTCGAACTCAAGCGTGCCAACATCGAAAGTCTAGTCATCCGGCCGAGCGGCCAGCTCATGCTTGGAGCCCCGGTCCACCGCGCGGTCTCGCAGACGCAGAACTACTTGAGGGTATTGGACGAGGGCCGAGAGCCCATCCTCAAGCAGCATGGGATTGACGTGCGCAGGGCCTCAGCTACGGTCGTGATCGGACATCCGCAGTACGTAAGCGACAGGGTCACACCCCAACAGGTGGCAGACACTTTGCGGACCTACAACACACATATGGCACGCATTGAAGTGATCACCTACGAAACCTTGTTGAGTTCTGCGGAGAGGATGCTGACGTTGACGTCCTCCGAGCAGAAGTCCGCGACATTCTGAAGGGCATACGGCATGAACGACGAATCTCCCTCGCTCAACCAGCTCCTGGCGAGGCTCTGTGGCGGCGTCATCGATGACAAGGAATACGTCGGCTACTTCATGAACGATCACGGTGAGGAACTCGTCTTCGCCCAGCGGCGGGGCGAGAAGACTGCCCGATTCTGGCACAGTGACATGGACTGGAAGCTGCTCCAGGTCGACGACCACTCCATTCGAGTAGGCGGAGTGGTGGAAGGGGTCACCACCGTGGGCGACATGATCATCGACCGCGCCGAGGCTACGTGGTTGTCCTCTTGCCTGGCCGTCTCCCGCCATCTGCGCTCTGGGCGCGCCTGAGGCGCGGCTCTCCGGGACCCAGTCCTACTCGGTTGAGTTGGCGTGGGCTCCTCGGAACGCGCTCCGTCAGGAGGTCAGGTCAGCGACCTTCTTACTGCCTTGGCCAACGTGGTCGCTCGTGCGTCGTCGGGCCCACCGATGATGTGGTTCATGACGTAGCCGAAGGCGATGCCTTGTTCCGGGTCGGCGAAGCCGAGTGAGCCGCCTCGGCCTGTGTGACCGAAGGCGGCCGGTCCGGTCCATGGGAACGACGTCGGTGGGCAGCATGTATCCGGTGCTAAACCGGCTTGGCACCACCATGACCTCGTCCCGTCCGCTGGCCTGTTCGTCGGTCGCCGAGGACAGCGCCTCGGTGGTGAGCAGGCGTACTCCGTCCACCTCGCCGATCAGCGCGGCGTACATGGGCGCCAACCCGTGCGCGGTGCCGATGCCGTTCGACGAGGGGAGTTCCGCGGCCTGGACCTCGGGAGAGTCGAAGTCGATGTTCGCCGGGTCGGTGACCGCGAACGCCCTGTTGCTGAGCGAGTTCGGGTCGCGCCAGGCGGCGACGAGGTCGCGGAGGTCTTCGGGGACCGAGTCCTCGGGCACGGTGGTGAGGTCGACGTCCGGCTTCCGGTACACCATGCGGCTGACCCGGTCGCGTTCACCGGGCGGCAGTCCGATGAAGAAGTCCAGCCCCAGTGGCCCGGCGATCTCCTCGGCGAAGAAGCGGCCCGGCGTGCGGCCGGACACCCGGCGGATCACCTCGCCGACCAGCCAGCCCCAGGTCCGGCCGTGGTACCCGTGCGCAGTGCCTGGTGTCCACTGTGGGTGCTGAGCGGCCAGGGCCGCCGTCATGGGGTGCCAGGCCAGGGCTTCCGCCATCGGTACCGGCTGGTCTAGGGCGACCAAGCCGGCCTGGTGGGACAGCAGCCAGCGCACCGGGATCTCCGCCTTGCCGTTCGCGGCGAACTCCGGCCAGTACTCGGCCACCGGGGCGTCGAGGTCCAGCGCGCCGCGCTGGACCAGCAGATGCACCGCCGTGGCGGTCGCGCCCTTGGTCACCGAGTAGACGAGTTGAAGGGTGTCCCGTTCCCACGGGCGGCCGGTGTCCGGATCGGCGACCCCGGCCCACAGGTCCACCACGGGCGGCCGTTCTGGTAGACGCAGACCGCCGCGCCGATGTCCTCGCGCCGGGCGAAGTTCGCCGCGAACGCCGCTCGTACCGGTTCGAACCCTGCCGCGACCTCACCGTTGATCACCGTCATGCCGCCCATCCTGGCACCCACGGACGCCCGCTCTGAGGGGTAAGTCTCTGAGCAGCGACGATCAGGCTGCCACGGGCACGGCCTGGAGGCGCTCGCGGAATTCCCGTACGGACGGGACGGCCCGATGGGGTTCGAGCTGGGAGGAGAACTCCTTCAAGCAGTCCAGTGCCCGTACGGAGCTGACCTTGTCCTCCAGGAGCGCGGCGCCGTAGTTCGCGGCGTCCAGTGCCCCGTCCAAGTCGCCACCGGCCAGCCGGGCCTCTGCCAGTCGGCTGGAACGGACGGCCTTGTCCCGGGGGGCCGCCCGTTCGACGGAGGTCTCCAGGGATCGCGTCGCTCGCTCCACCTGCCCCGCGCGGAGCAGCACCTTGCCCTCTGTCGACTTCACCTGTGCCTCGCTGAACCAGTCGAGCCAGTCGGGGGCGTCGCCCGCCGTCTGGCGCTCCCAGAGGGTAGCGGCGCGGTTGAGGGCTGTGCCGGCCCTCTGGTGATCACCGTCGCGTGACAGTGCCTCGGCCTTGTGTAGGTAGAGGAAGCACTGAGCGGAGGGAGACAGCGTGCGGGGAGCGTTGTCGATGCCGGTCGAAATCAGGTCGACCCGCTCGGCCGTGCGGCTGGCTTCGGAGACATGGACGCCCATCTCCGCCAGGATGAAGGCACCGAAGGCGTCGTCACCGCCGGTACGGGGGGGGGGGCGCGCCCCCCCCCCCGCCCGCGCCCCCCCGCCCCCCCGCCCCCCCCCCCGCGCCCCCCCCCCCCCGCGGGGGGGGGTGCG
>NZ_JBEHZD010000267.1:0-10449 GCF_040240285.1 Streptomyces sp. HSW2009
CCCCGGGCCCCGGCCCCGCCCGCCCGCCGCGCGGGGGCCCCCCGCGGCCGGGCCCCCCCCCCCCCCCCGGCCCCGGGCCGGGGGGGGGGGGGGGGGCCGCCCCCCCCGCCGCACTCGATGGCGCGGTACTGCACGGCGTGCAGCCCTCACCGCTGGTGGCCGGGCTCAGCAGCGGCATCAGCAGCGAAACCACCAGCGCCCCCGGCGCCCGTAGCGCGGGGGACGGCGCGGGCCAGCGGCCGGAGCGCCCGGGCGCCCCTGCCGGCAAGGCCGTGGAGCAGGTGCCCGACCTGACCCGGCCCACGCCCGAACCCGGCGACCTGCCCGAGCGCCCCGGCGGCCTCCAGCCGCGCGCTGAGCAACTGCAACTCGCCGGGGACATCACCTACGCGCTGCCCTCGCTCGACCTGCTGGAGCGCGGCGGGCCGGGCAAGACCCGCAGCGCCGCCAACGACGCCGTGGTGGCCTCGCTGACCAATGTGTTCACCGAGTTCAAGGTGGACGCGTCGGTCACCGGCTTCACCCGCGGCCCGACGGTCACCCGCTACGAGGTCGAGCTCGGCCCGGCCGTCAAGGTCGAGCGGATCACCGCGCTGACCAAGAACATCGCCTACGCCGTCGCCAGCCCCGACGTGCGGATCATCAGTCCGATCCCCGGCAAGTCCGCGGTCGGCATCGAAATCCCCAACACCGACCGCGAGATGGTCAACGTCGGCGACGTGCTGCGGCTGGCGGACGCGGCGGGCGACGAGCACCCGATGCTGGTGGCGCTCGGCAAGGACGTCGAGGGCGGCTACGTGATGGCCAACCTGGCGAAGATGCCGCACGTGCTGGTGGCGGGCGCGACCGGCTCCGGCAAGTCCTCCTGCATCAACTGCCTGATCACCTCGATCATGATGCGGGCCACGCCGGATGACGTACGGATGGTCCTGGTGGACCCCAAGCGCGTCGAGCTGACCGCGTACGAGGGCATCCCGCACCTGATCACGCCGATCATCACCAACCCGAAGCGGGCCGCCGAGGCGTTGCAGTGGGTGGTGCGCGAGATGGACCTGCGCTACGACGACCTGGCCGCCTACGGCTTCCGGCACATCGACGACTTCAACGCCGCAGTGCGCGCCGGCAAGGTCAACCCGCCCGACGGCAGCGAGCGCGAGCTGACGCCGTACCCGTACCTGCTGGTCATCGTGGACGAGCTGGCCGACCTGATGATGGTGGCGCCGCGCGACGTGGAGGACGCGATCGTGCGCATCACCCAGCTCGCCCGGGCCGCCGGCATCCACCTGGTGCTGGCGACGCAGCGGCCGTCGGTCGACGTGGTCACCGGGCTGATCAAGGCGAACGTCCCCTCCCGGCTCGCGTTCGCCACCTCCTCGCTCGCCGACAGCCGGGTGATCCTCGACCAGCCGGGTGCGGAGAAGCTCATCGGCAAGGGCGACGGCCTGTTCCTCCCGATGGGGGCGAACAAGCCGGTCCGGATGCAGGGCGCCTTCGTCACGGAGGAGGAGGTGGGCGCCGTGGTCCAGCACTGCAAGGACCAGATGGCGCCGGTCTTCCGGGACGACGTGACGGTGGGGACGGCGAAGAAGAAGGAGATCGACGAGGACATCGGCGACGACCTCGACCTGCTGTGCCAGGCCGCGGAACTGGTGGTGTCCACCCAGTTCGGCTCCACGTCCATGTTGCAGCGCAAGCTGCGGGTGGGCTTCGCGAAGGCGGGCCGGCTGATGGACCTGATGGAGTCCCGGAACATCGTCGGGCCCAGCGAGGGCTCCAAGGCCCGTGACGTGCTCGTCAAGCCCGATGAGCTGGATGGAGTCCTCGCCGTGATCCGTGGTGAGGAAGACTCGTCATAAGGTTACGGGCAACCGTTTCCCCGGCTGATACGTCAAGTTGAAGGGGGCACCGGATACTGCCCGCAGTCGGGTCAGGTGCGGCCATTCTGATGGCGTACAAAGTCCGGCCTCCCGCTTGCCCGACCCTTTCGTACCACCCCTAGACTGAACATCCAGCAGGTGGCTACACGCTCGAAAGGCACCCTCGTGTCCATCGGCAACTCCTCCGCAGACGACCGCCCTTCCGTCGGTCGCGTCCTCCAGCAGGCCCGGATCGGTGCCGGACTGACCGTCGACGAGGTCAGTACCGCCACCCGGGTGCGCATCCCCATCGTGCACGGCATCGAACAGGATGACTTCTCCCGCTGCGGTGGCGACGTCTACGCGAGAGGCCACATCCGTTCGCTGGCCCGCGCCGTCGGGGTCGACCCGGCGCCGCTGATCGCCCAGTTCGACGAGGAGCACGGCGGTCGCCCCGAGCCGACCGGCGCCGCGCCGCTCTTCGAGGCCGAACGCATCCGCTCCGAGCCGCGCCGCCCGAACTGGACCGCCGCGATGGTGGCCGCGATCGTGGCCGTCGTCGGCTTCGTAGGCTTCACGCTGGTCTCCGGCGGCGGTGACGACGGCGAGGCCAGCACAGCGGCCGACACCACCGGCACGGCCAAGCCCTCCGACACACCGGAGAAGGGCAAGCAGAGCAAGCCCGCCGACCCCAAGCCCGACCCGACCGAGAGCGCCATCGCCGCCGCACCGGCCAACAAGGTGACGGTCAAGCTCACCGCCGCCGACCGGCAGGCGTGGATCTCGGCCAAGGACCACAACGGGCGGCTGCTGCACGTCGGCGTGCTGGAGCGCGGCGTCTCCAAGACCTTCACCGACTCCCAGCGGATCGACCTGGTGCTCGGCGACGCGGGGGCCGTCAAGCTCTTCGTGAACGGCAAGGAGGTCCGCGAGGTCGGCGAGGACGGTCAGGTGCAGCGGCTGAGCTACACCAAGGGGGACCCGGAAGCCGGCTGACCAGGGGTTCGTATCGGGCATACCCGGAATCGGGGCGGCACGGCGGGGCCCCGATGACACCGGGCAGGTGCCTCGTGCGCCCTTGGCGCCGGGGTGGGCGCCGGAACGAAGTAGTCTGAGCGTATGCCCGAACGCCGTACCGTCGCTCTCGTCACTCTTGGCTGCGCCCGTAACGAGGTGGACTCGGAGGAGCTCGCAGGCCGCTTGGCGGCGGATGGCTGGGAGCTCGTCGAGGAAGCCTCCGAAGCCGACGTCGCCGTCGTCAACACCTGTGGTTTCGTCGAGGCCGCCAAGAAGGACTCCGTCGACGCCCTGCTCGAAGCCAACGACCTCAAGGACCACGGCCGCACGCAGGCCGTGGTCGCGGTCGGTTGCATGGCCGAGAGATATGGAAAAGAGCTGGCCGACGCGTTGCCGGAGGCCGATGGCGTGCTCGGGTTCGACGACTACGCCGACATCTCCGACCGGCTGCGCACCATCCTCGCCGGTGGCGTCCACGCCTCCCACACCCCCCGCGACCGGCGCAAGCTGTTGCCGATCAGCCCCGCCGAGCGGCAGGGCGCCGAGGTGGCGCTGCCCGGCCACGGAGCGGCTGCGGCCGAGCCCGACGCCGGGCCGCAGGCCGACCTCGCGGACCTGCCCGCCGGCGTGGCGCCCGCGTCCGGCCCGCGGGCCCCGCTCCGGCGGCGCCTGGGCACCAGCCCGGTCGCCTCGGTGAAGCTCGCCTCCGGCTGCGACAGACGCTGCTCCTTCTGCGCCATCCCCTCCTTCCGCGGCTCCTTCATCTCCCGCCGCCCCGCCGATGTGCTGAACGAGACGCGCTGGCTCGCCGAGCAGGGCGTGAAGGAGATCATGCTGGTCTCCGAGAACAACACCTCGTACGGCAAGGACCTCGGTGACCTGCGGCTCCTGGAGACGCTGCTGCCGGAGCTGGCCGGGGTGGACGGCATCGAGCGGGTGCGGGTCAGCTACCTCCAGCCCGCCGAGCTGCGGCCCGGTCTGATCGACGTGCTCACCTCGACGGACAAGGTCGCGCCCTACTTCGACCTGTCCTTCCAGCACTCGGCGCCCGACGTGCTGCGCGCCATGCGCCGGTTCGGCGACACCGACCGCTTCCTGGAGCTGCTCGGCCAGATCCGGGCCAAGGACCCGCAGGCCGGCGCGCGCTCCAACTTCATCGTGGGCTTCCCCGGGGAGACTGAGGCCGACCTCGCGGAGCTGGAGCGCTTCATCACCGGGGCCCGGCTGGATGCGATCGGCGTCTTCGGCTACTCCGACGAGGAGGGCACCGAGGCCGCTGGTTATGCGGACAAGCTCGACCCCGAGGTGGTCGCCGAGCGCCTGGAGCGGGTCTCCCGGCTCGCCGAAGAACTCACCGCGCAGCGCGCCGAAGAGCGTCTGGGCGAGACCGTACGGGTACTGGTGGACCGTGTGGACGAGAGCGAAGGCACGATCGGCCGGGGCGCGCACCAGGCACCGGAGACCGACGGACAGACGACGTTGCGTACCGAGCGGGAGCTGGCGCCCGGCCGTATGGTCGAGGCGAAGGTGATCGCGACGGAGGGCGTGGACCTCATCGCGGAGCCGCTGGCCGAAGTGTGTCCCGAGGGGGCGGGCAGATGACCGGAGTCCCGGCCTCCGCAGCGGGAGGCGCCCGTGCGGCGAGGGTGCCCGCCGCCCGCACCGTAGGGCTGTGGAACATCGCCAACATCCTCACCATGATGCGTCTGGTGCTGGTGCCCGGTTTCGTGCTGCTGATGCTGCACGGCGACGGTTACGACCCGGCCTGGCGCTCCTTCGCGTGGGCCGCGTTCTCGGTGGCGATGATCACTGACCTCTTCGACGGCCAGTTGGCCCGGCGGTACGACCTGGTCACCGACTTCGGCAAGATCGCCGATCCGATAGCGGACAAGGCGATCATGGGCGCGGCGCTGGTCTGCCTGTCCGTCCTCGACGACCTGCCCTGGTGGGTGACCGGGGTGATCCTGTTCCGGGAGATCGGCATCACCCTGATGCGCTTCTGGGTGATCAAGCACGGGGTCATTCCGGCCAGCCGGGGCGGCAAGATGAAGACCCTGGCCCAGGGGACCGCGGTCGGCATGTACATCCTCGCGCTGACCGGGCCGCTGGCCACGCTCCGGTTCTGGGTGATGGGGCTGGCCGTGGTGCTCACCGTGGCGACCGGCCTGGACTACGTACGGCAGGCCGTCGTCCTGCGGCGTGCGGGTCTGGCGGCGGAGCGGGCGGGTGCGGGGGAGCGGTCCGGGGCGGACCGCGAATCGGTGCGGTAGCGGGTCGGTGCGGGAGTGGGGCGGAGACCCGCGCGGTGCCGGACCGATGGTCGGCGACCGGTGCGGTGAACCGAACGACGGGGGGATCGAGTGACCGGGGCAACCACCTCGGCGGATGAGGGCGAGGGCGGCGCGGTGCGGCACTCCTCGGTGAACGTGGGGAATGCGGAGCGCGCGGTACGCGCGGAGAATACGGGGCCTGTGGGAAGCACGGGGGACGTGGGGCGCGGGGGGGCCGCCGCGTACACGGTGGGTCGGGGGGGGCCGGATTTGGCGGGGCCGGCCCCGGTGGGGCCCGTTCCGGTGGGTTCGGACGCGGTGGGTCTGGATTCGGTCCGTCCCGACTCGGTCGGCCCGGTCTCGGTGGGTTCCGACTCGGTGGGTTCCGACTCGGTGGGTTCCGTCCCGGTCGGTTCGGACTCGGTGGGCCCTGTCCCGGTAGGGCCGGCCCCGGCCGGTACCGACTCGGTGGGTTCGGTTCCAGCGGCGGTCCGGCCGGCGGAAGGGGCCGAAGCGGGGCCGCGGCTACCCGGGGTGGCGCTTGCGGCCGAGGTGGCCGCAGCGCTGCGGGCGCGCGGCGAGACCGTGGCGGTGGCCGAATCGCTCACCGGCGGGCTGCTGTCGGCGGCGCTCACCGAGGCCCCCGGTGCCTCGCGTTCCTTCCGCGGTGCGATCACCGCGTACGCCACCGACGTCAAGGCCAGCGCCCTCGGCGTGGACGCGGCGTTGCTCGCCGCGCGGGGCGCAGTGGATGCCCAGGTCGCGGCCCAGATGGCGAGCGGCGTACGGAGCGCGCTGGGGGCCGACTGGGGGGCCGCGACCACCGGCGTCGCCGGCCCGGACCCGCAGGACGGCCAGCCGGTGGGCACCGTCCACATCGCGGTCGTGGGCCCCTCCGGTGCGCCCGTCACGGTCGAACTGGCGCTGGCCGGAAGTCGCGCAGAGATCCGCGCACGCAGCGTGACATCCATTCTCGAACTGATGCAGAGCGAATTGATCGAGAATGCGAGGGCACAGGATACGGAACAGGGCGGGCGGATTTGATGTTTGCAGCCCTGAGTGAACACGACATCGCCCCCCGCACGGGCGGAGCCCGAGGCGGTACGGTGGGGCGAGAAGGAACGGGATATGCGGTCCGAGGAGGGAGCCAGCGATGATTCTGCTCCGTCGCCTGCTGGGTGACGTGCTGCGCCGACAGCGTCAGCGCCAGGGCCGGACGCTGCGCGAGGTCTCCTCGTCCGCCCGGGTATCTCTGGGCTATCTCTCAGAGGTCGAGCGAGGACAGAAGGAAGCGTCCTCCGAATTGCTCTCCGCCATCTGCGATGCCTTGGACGTACGCATGTCCCAGGTGATGCGCGAGGTCAGCGACGAACTGGCACTGGCCGAGCTGGCCCGGTCCGCCGCTGCGAGCGAGCCCGTGCCGGCGCCCATGAGACCCAGGCTGAACTCCGTGTCGGTGACTTCGGTGACGTCCGTCCCCGAGGAACGAGTGACGATCAAGGCGCCCACCGAGGCTGTCAACGTGGTGGCTGCCTGACGATCCGGAACCGGTTGCGCAGCAACCATCCACCAGGCTGTGCCGTAGGCCCCGTCCGCATAGTGGAGGGGGCCTACGGGTTTTTTGTGGGCGTGGGGTGGGTGGAGGCGGGTGCTGATGGGTGGGTTGGGGGTGGTCGGGGAGCCCCCGCTGGGGAGTTTCTTGGCGGGGGCGGGGTGTGCGTTGTCCTGTCGGTGGGGGCGTGTAGGGCTGGTGAGGCTTACGGGGGGTTACGAGTTTCGCGTTGGGGTTGGGGTTGGGGTTGGGGTGTGGGGTCGATGGGCGGGGCGGCTTGGGGTGTGCCTGTACGGGGCTGTCGCCGGGTGTTGCCTTGACGGGGCGACGGGGCGACGGGGCGACGGGGCGACGGGGTGGTGCGGTGCGGGCTGTGCGGGCGGTGCTGGGCTGTCGCGTGGTTGCGCAGGTGGGGGGCGTGGGGGCGAGTGACCTGGGTAAGCGGGTGATCTACGAGGGGGACGGCTTGCCTTGTCGTATGCCGCGCGTGTCGGGGTACACGGGGTGTGGCAGGGTGAGTTAAGGGACTTATTCGACAAAAGGAGAAATTGATGTCTGCTGTCAGGAGCCCGCTGCCCGAGCCGGACCGGAAGACGGTCGGCGACGCTCTCCAGGGCGCGCTGGTGGACTTGGTGGATCTGTCCCTGGTCGCCAAGCAGGTGCACTGGAACGTGGTCGGCCCGCGGTTCCGCTCCGTCCACCTCCAGCTCGACGAGGTGGTGGACACGGCGCGTACGCACACCGACACGGTTGCCGAGCGTGCCTCCGCGATCGGTGTGAGCCCCGACGGACGAGCCGAGACCGTCGCCAAGACGAGCGGCATCGACACCGTCAAGGACGGGTGGATCCAGGACACCGAAGCCGTACAGATCTTGGTCGAGGCGCTGAACGCGGTCATCGCGCGGATGCGCGAGCGGATCGCCGCGACGGACAAGCCCGACCCTGTGTCGCAGGACCTGTTGATCGGTCTGACCGCGGACCTTGAGAAGCACGCGTGGATGTTCCAGGCGGAGGCCGGCTGACCGGTCCGGCCGGCCCGCGTGGCCTGCTGACCTGTACGAGCATGTGCCCGCACGAGCTGGTGTTTGCGCGCCGCGCCGGGTGAGCGCGGTTGAGGCAGACCGGTGCGGTGGGGGCCCGGGAACCGGGCGCCTTCAGCCCCGTCACCGGACGCCGATGCAAGGGCGTGACCCGTCCGCACGAAGCCGGCCCCTTTAGTCAGGGGCCGGCTTCGGCGTGTGAGGGGGCCGGTGGTGCGGGTGGGGGTGAGGAATGCGCGGGGTGGGGGATGCGCAGGGTGAGTGAGGTGGGAGGGGCGGGAGAGGTGGGGGCGGGCTCTGGATGCGGGTGGAGCGGGGGCGGGGGAGACTGGCACCGCACGCTCCGTACGCGACGCGCGACGGAGCGCGGTGGCCGGAGCCGGCGAGCGAAAGGTGCCCAGCGATGTGGGACGGACCGATACGCACCGGACGGATACGCACCGGACCGATAGGTACCGGGCCGACACGTCCGGCGGGTCCCGGCCGCAGGACGCATCTGTGCTGGCGGCGAGTGGGCGCCGGGAACCTGGTTGACGGCACGGGGCCGCCGGAGCGGTCGGGCACGGGCGGGGGCGCGGGGGAGCGGCGCTTGCGTAGAGGTGGCGGAGGGCCTCATGGGTCCGGGGAGCGGGCGACGGCCGGCGGTGCCTGAGCCCGTGCGGTGGGCCGTGGCCCTGCTGCTGGGCGGTGCCTGGACCGGCGCCGTGATCTGGCTGGCTGCAGGGCCGACTCCGCTCGGGCCGACCGCGGGGGTCCTGGTCGCGGGGGGTTGGGGGCTCAGCCTGTTGCCGGTGCATTGCGTACCGGGTGGGCGGGGCGAGGAGGAACCTCTGGCCGGTGCTGAACGTGACGTCGGGGCGGATGCGGTTCACGGCACCGGGGCGTATCCGGCTCACGGTGCCGCGGCGCATCCGGCTGACGACGTCGCAGCGCATCCGGGTCACGAGGCCGGGGCGTATCCGTCGGAGGCGACCGGAATGGGCTGGGGTGACGGTGGGGTGTTTGGCCCCGCGGGCGAGTCTGGCGGCGAGGCGTGTGGTGTGTGCGGCGCGTATGGCGGGTGCGGCACGTGCGATGTGTCTGGCCCGTCTGAGAAGCAGCGGGGCGGGGGTACGGGGCGGCGGCGTGGTCCGAGGTCGTGGCGGTGGGGCCCGGGGGAGCGGTGAGCTTGGGGGCGGGGTGTCGTGTTGTGCCGTGTCTGTTGTGTCTGCTGTGCCTGGCGTGGGGGGGCAGGGCGGGTGGCCGTGTGTCTGCCGGTGGCTGGGCGGAGAGGGACAGGGCGCCCGTCGGTGGCTGGACTGTGGTGGGTGAGGGGTGTTGCTGTGGGGTGGCCGGGGGTGGGGGGTGTCGCAGGTCAGGTGGTGTCTGACGGGGCGGGGCCGGGTTGGCAGTGGGGGCACCAGTACGTGAGGCGGGCCGCGGAGCCGTTCGGGTCCTCCGGGTCGCCCTGTTCGGCCACGCGGATGCTCGTACCGCAGCGTAGGCACGGCCGACCGGAGCGGCCGTAGACCCACAACCGGCGGTCGGGGTGGTGCTCGGCCGTGGTGATCCGGGCGGTGCGTTCCTTGTTCACCTCCAGCAGTCGTCTGGCGAGCGACAGCAGCCGGTTGCTCGCGGCCGGGCCGAGGTCGGCCATCGGGAGCCAGGGACTGACGCGGAGGAGGAAGCACAGTTCTGCCTTGTACACATTGCCGATGCCGGCGAGGTTGCGCTGGTCGAGCAGGGCCTCGCCGAGAGGGCGCCCGGGTGCGGCGAGCAGCCGGCGCAGGGCTTCGGCCGCATCCCAGTCGGGGCCCAGCAGGTCCGGGCCGAGGTGGCCGACGACGGTGTGCTCGTCGGCCGTGCGCAGCAGCGCGAGTACCGGCAGCCGGTAGCCGACGGCCGTCTGGTCGACTACCCCGAGTACCGCCCTGACCTGGTGTCCCGGGCCGCCCCGCCAGCGCTCGTCGGCACCGTAGACGTACCAGGCGCCGTCCATCCGCAGGTGCGAGTGCAGCGACAGGCCGCCCTCGATGCGCGCGAGGAGGTGCTTGCCCCGCGGCAAGACCTCGTGCACCCGGCGGCCGGTGAGGTCGACGTCGGGGAGCGCGGGGCGCCGGCGGCCCCGTGCGTCGGGGCGCAGGCTCGCCCCGCTGGGGGCGCGGAGTTCCCAACGCGTCAGTGGCTTGCCGGCCAGCGCGGTGTGCAGACGGTGCGCGGTGCGCCAGACGGTGTCTCCCTCGGGCATGGGCCCATCATGCCGCCAGCCGTTCGCCGGGGCGGGGCGCGGCTGGAGCCGGTGGTGCCGAAGACGGTGTCGTGGCGTGGGCGCTCGTCTCCCGACGCGGGCTGACCTCTGCTTCCTCCCGTTTTCTCTTCCCGTCTTGCTTTCCGCTGCGGGGCGACCTCCTCGGGTGTCGATGGGCGAATGGTGTGCGGGGGAACGCTGTGCCGGGTGCCGGGTGCCGGGCGTTGGGCATTGGGCGGGCGTGGCCGGGCCGCAGCCGGAGCGTACGGAGCGGGACTGGGGCCGCCGGGCGGCGGCGTACGGAGCGGTGGTGGGCCGGGCCTGTCTCTTATAAACATATCCCCAGCCCACGAGACGGCCTCCGAAAGGGGTTTACGGCGGTTGGGGGTAAAAAAAAAAGGGGGGGGGGGGGGGGGGGGGGGGCGCCCCCGCTGGGGTGTTTCTTGGGGGGGGGGGGGTGTGCGTTGTCCTGTCGGTGGGGGCGTGT
>NZ_JBEHZD010000268.1:0-10445 GCF_040240285.1 Streptomyces sp. HSW2009
GGGCCGGCGGGGCCCCCCCCCCCTCCTCTGGCGGGGGGGGGGGGGGGGGGGGCGGGGGCCCCGGGGCGCGGGCCGGGGCCCGCCCCCCCACGCCGCGATCGAGGCCGCGGCCGAGGCGGCGGCGGACGCGCTCGACCCGGCCGCCGGACGACAACTCCAGGCGGTCTGGTTCGACCCCGGGCCCGCGCATCCGGGCCGGCTGCTCTTGGTCATCCACCACCTGGCCGTGGACGGCGTGTCCTGGCGGATCATCGCCGACGACCTGCGCACGGCCTGGGAAGCGGTGGCCGCAGGCCGGCCGCCCGCGCTGCCGCAGGTGGCGACCTCCTTCCCCGCCTGGGCCGCCGCCCTGCCGGCCGTCGCCGCCCGCCGGCGGGTCGAGATCCCGCGGTGGCAGGCCGTGTTGGCCGCCCCCGAAGGGCTGCCCGGCGGCCGGGCGGCAGGACAGCTCACCGACACCGTCGGCGCCGCCGAACACCGCGTCGTGGTGCTGCCGCCCGCCGCCACCGCACCGCTGCTGACGACCGCGACCGAGCGGTACCGCGCCGGCGTCGGCGACCTGCTGCTGACCGCGCTCGCCCGGGCCGTCGGCGGCTGGGGCGGGGTGGCCAGGGCCGACTTCCTGGTGCACGTGGAGGGCCACGGCCGGGAGGAGCACATCTGCCCGGGGGCCGACCTGTCCCGTACCGTCGGCTGGTTCACCAGCCTGTACCCGGTACGGCTCACCGCCCCCGTCACCGGGCCGGCGGCCGATGCGGTGCGGCAGGTGAGCGACGCGCTCGCCGCGCTGCCCGACAGCGGCATCGGCTACGGCCTGCTGCGCCACCTCGACCCCGTGGGCGGCGCCGCACTCGCCGACCATCCGGCGCCCCGGATCTCCTTCAACTACCTGGGCCGGTTCACCCAGGCCGGCGACGAACGGGCCTGGGCGGCGGCGCCGGAGGCCGGCGTGCTCGGCGGTGCCATCGACGCCGCGCTGCCCATGGCCCACCCGCTGGAGCTCAACGCGGTCACCCGGGACACCCCGGAAGGCCCCGCCCTGCACACCAGGCTGACCTGGGCGCCGGGTTCGCTGACCGGCGACGAGGTGGCCGACCTCGGCGAACGCTGGCTGGCCGAACTGACCCGCATCGCCCACGGCACCGCCGTAGCAACCGGCCCGGATACCGGTCGAGGCACCGGCCCGGACACCGACCCAGGCACCGGCCCGGACGCCGGCTCAGGCACCGGCCAGGACACCGCCCCCGCGGGCCGCGCCGGCCCGCCCCCCCCCCCCCCCCCCGGCGCGCCGCCCCCCCCCCCCGCCGGCGCGGCCGCGCCCGCCGCCCCCCCCCCCCCCCCCCCCCCCCCCCCCCCCCCCGCCCCCCCCCCCCGGGGGGGCCCGCCCCCCCCCGCCCCCGCGCGCGGCCCCACCCCCTCGCTGTCCCCGCTCAGCCCCGAACAGAGCGCCCTGCTCCAAGCACGATGGAGGAACCGGTGAGTGAGCACGACGGCCTGGACGACATCCTTCCGCTGTCCCCGCTGCAAGAGGGCCTGCTCTTCCACTCCGCGTTCGACGCGCAGGCGCTCGACGTGTACACCCTGCAACTCGCCTTCGACCTGCGCGGCGCCGTCGACGCGGGCGCCCTGCGCGCCGCCGGCGGGCAACTCCTGGCCCGGCACGCCAACCTGCGCGCCGCCTTCCTCCACGAGGGTCTGGACCGCGCCGTGCAGGTCATCCCGCACCGGTGCGAACTGCCCTGGGAGGAGTACGACCTGTCGGGGCGGGCACCGGACGACCAGGAGCGCGAACTGGCCCGGCTGACCGCAGCCGACCGGGCCCGCCGCTTCGACCTGACCGAGCCGCCGCTGCTGCGGATGACGCTCGTCAAGCTCGCCGCCGACGCCTGGCACCTGCTGCTCTGTGCCCACCACATCCTCATCGACGGCTGGTCGGTGCCGCTGCTGGGCAAGGAACTGTTCGCCTGCTACGCGGCCGGCGGCTCCGCTGCCGCCCTGCCCCCCGTCCGCCCGTACCGCGACTTCCTCGCCCACCTCGCCGGCCAGGACGGGGACGCGGCCGAGACCGCCTGGCGCGCCGCCCTGGCCGGCCTGGCCGAGCCGACGCTGTTGGTGCCGGGCCGCTTCACCGGCGTGCCTGAACTACCCACCCAACTCGACCTGACCCTGCCCGAAGGCGTCGGCGCCCGACTCGCCGCGCTGGCCACCGCCCAGGGCCTGACCAGCGGTTCGCTCTACCAGGCGGCCTGGGGAGCGACCCTGGCCCGACACACCGGCCGCGCCGACGTCGTCTTCGGCACCACCGTGTCGGGCCGGCCCGCCGAACTCGACGGCGCCGACACCATGATCGGCCTGTTCATCAACACCCTGCCGGTCGCCGTGCACGCCCCGCCGGCGCGCCCGCTGGTCGAGGTGGCGCACGCGCTCCAGCGCGCCCAGGCCACACTCCTTGACCACCAGCACATCGGCCTCGCCCGCGTCCAGCAGGCCGTCGGCATCGGCGAACTCTTCGACACGCTGCTGGTCGTGGAGAACTTCGCGGTGGACTCCAACGGCCTGGCCACCGCCCAGGCCGCGGGCGGCCTCCAGGTCGCCTCCGTACGCGGCGACGACGCCACCCACTACCCGGTCACCGTCGTCGTCCACCCGGGCCCCACCCCGCACCTGGCCCTGCGCTACCGCCCCGACCAGCTCACCACCGAGACGGCCCGGGCCATCGGCGCGGCCTACGTACGGGTCCTGACCGCCTGTGCCGACGACGCCAGCCAGCCGGTGGGCGCGGTCGAGCTGCTTGCCCCGCACGAGCGCCGCCGGGTCCTGGACGACGGCGCCCCGCTCACCACCGAGCCGCCCGCGCGTGATGACACCCTCACCGCCCGCTTCGCCGCCGCCGTGTGCCGCGACCCGGACGCCACCGCCCTCACCCACGGCCCGGACCGGCTCAGCTACCGGGAACTGGACCGGCGCTCGGACCACCTGGCCCGGCTGCTGCGCGAACACGGCGCGGGGACCGGCCAGTTGGTGGCCATTGCCCTGCCGCCCGGCACCGACCAGGTCGCCGCCGTCCTCGCCGTCCTCAAGACTGGCGCCGGCTACCTGCCGCTGGCGGCCGACGGGCCGGCGGACCGCGCCGCGACGGTCCTCGCCGACGCCGCCCCCGTCGCCCTCCTCACCACCGGCGACACCCTCACCGACGCCGCCGGCGCCCCCGCCGACCTCCCGCGCATCGCCCTGGACGCGCCAGCCACCACCGCCCGGCTGGCCCAACTCGCCGACCCGGCAGGCCCCGCCGCCCCGCCGCCCCCGCGCATCACCGCCGACCACACCGCGTACGTCATCTACACCTCGGGCTCCACCGGGGCGCCCAAGGGCGTGGTGGTCCCGCACGGCAACGTGCTGCGGCTCTTCGACGCCACCGAGGAACTGTTCGCCTTCGGCCCCGCCGACGTGTGGACCCTCTTCCACTCCTACGCCTTCGACTTCTCGGTGTGGGAACTCTTCGGTGCCCTGCTGCACGGCGGGCGCCTGGTCATCGTGGACCAGGCCGTCAGCCGCGCCCCCGACGAATTCCGCGCCCTGCTCGCCGCCGAACAGGTCACCGTGCTCAACCAGACCCCGTCGGCCTTCTACCAACTCGCCGAGGCCGAGAACACCGCACGCGCCGACGGCGCCGACCCGCTGGCGGTGCGCACCGTCGTCTTCGGCGGCGAGGCACTCGACCCGCAACGGCTCGCGCCCTGGCTCGCCCACTACGACCACCAGGCGCCCGAACTGGTCAACATGTACGGCATCACCGAGACCACGGTGCACGTCACCCAACTGGTCCTGGGCCCCGACCACACCGATCCCACCGACCGGGTCCACAGCCCCGTCGGCCGGCCCATCGACGACCTCGGGCTCTACCTCCTGGACACCGCACTGCGGCCGGTGCCGCCCGGTGCGACGGGCGAGCTGTACGTCACCGGGCCCGGGCTCGCCCGCGGCTACCTGGGGCGGCAGGGGCTGACCGCGACCCGCTTCGTGGCCGATCCGTTCGGCGCGCCCGGTGCCCGCATGTACCGCAGCGGCGACCTGGCCCGCTGGACCGAGGACGGCGAACTCGACTACCTGGGCCGCGCCGACGACCAGGTACAGATCCGCGGCTTCCGGGTGGAGCCCGGCGAGGCGCGGGCCGCGCTGGCCGCCGAACCCGACGTCGCCGACGCCGTCGTACTGGCCCGCCCGGGCCCCGACGGCGCCACCCGCCTCATCGGCTACGTCCGCCCGGCCACTGGCCACCTCGATCCGGCGCGGCTGCGCGCCCGGCTCGCCGAGCGGCTCCCCGGCCACCTGGTACCGGCCGCCGTGGTCCGCGTCGAAGCGTGGCCGCTGACCGGCAACGGCAAGCTCGACCAGCGGGCCCTGCCCGAGCCCGAGCACGCCGGCAACGGTGCCTCCCGTCCGCCGCGCACCCCCGCGGAAGAGATCGTCGCCGGCCTCTTCCGCGACCTGCTCGGCCTCGCCCACCTCGGCGTCGACGACGACTTCTTCGCCCTCGGCGGCCACTCGCTGCTCGCCACCCGCCTCGCCTCCCGGGTCCGGGCCGCACTCGACGCCGAAGTGTCGGTGCGCGACGTCTTCGAGGCGCCCACCGTCGCCGGCCTGACCCGCCGCGCCGAGCCCGGCAGCGCCCGCCGCGCCGCCCTCACCCCGCGCCCGCGCCCCGAACGGGTGCCGCTCTCGCCCGCCCAGCGCCGACTGTGGTTCCTGCACCAGCTCCACGGCCCGAGCGCCACGTACAACATTCCCTTCGTCGCCCGGCTCACCGGCCCGCTGGACGTACCCGCGCTGCGCGCCGCGCTGGGCGACGTACTGGACCGGCACGAGAGCCTGCGCACCGTCTTCCCGGCCGTCGACGGCCGCCCTTACCAGCAGGTGCTGCCGGTCGCCGAACTCGGCGACGTGCTGCCGGTGCACCAGGTCACCGCCGGCCGCTGGGAGCGCGAGCTCACCGCGCTCACCGGGGCCGCCATCGACCTGGAGCAGCAGGCCCCGCTGCGCGCCGCGCTGCTCGCCAGCGGGCCCGACCAGCACGTCATCGCCCTGGTGGTGCACCACATCGCCGCCGACCAGTGGTCCGCCGGCCCGCTCCTGGGCGACTTGGCCACCGCGTACGAGGCCCGCCGCGCGGGACGGGCGCCCGACTGGGAGCCGCTGCCGGTGCAGTACGCCGACTACACGCTGTGGCAGCGCGAGGTCCTCGGCTGGGGCGATGACGGGCCGCTGCCCGGCGGCCCGCTCCAGACCCAGGTCGACTACTGGCGCGGCCAACTCGCAGGTCTGCCCGACGAAACGGCACTGCCCACGGACCGGCCGCGCCCCGCACGGCCCAGCTACCGGGGCGGCTTCGTGCCCTTCCACCTCCCCGCCGCGACCCACCGTGCGTTGCGCGAGGTGGCGAGCGCCTGCTCGGGGTCGCTGTTCATGGCCGCGCACGCCGGGCTCGCCGCCCTGCTCAGCAAGGTCGGCGCCGGCACCGACGTGGTGATCGGCACGCCCGTCGCCGGCCGCTCCGACGCCGCCGTCGACGACCTCGTCGGCTTCTTCGTCAACAACCTGGTGCTGCGCACCGACACCTCGGGCGACCCCAGCTTCCGCACCCTCATCGACCGGGTGCGCGGCGTCGACCTGGCCGCCTACGCCCACGCCGACGTGCCCTTCGAGCACCTGGTGGACGTGGTCAGCCCGCACCGCTCGCTGGCCAGACACCCCCTGTTCCAGGTGATGCTGGCGTACGAGAACCGGGCCGCCGCCGAGGTCGGGCTCGCCGGCGTGCAGACCACGGCGGTGCCCGCGCTCGGCGACGCCGCCAAGTTCGACCTCACCTTCACCCTTGCCGAACGGGCCGGCACCGACGGCATCGACGGGGTGCTCGAATACGCCACCGACCTCTTCGACCGGACCTCGGCGACGGCGCTCGCCGACCGGCTGGTGCGCCTGCTGACCGCAGCCGCCGCGCAGCCCGACGCGCCGCTGCACCGGCTCGACGTGCTCTCGGCCGCCGAACGCGCTGCGCTGACTGGCACCGCCACCGATCCGGCCGCCGAACGCGCGGCCTTGACCGGCACCGCCTCCGGCCCGGCCGCCGGCACACCGGCCCCGGAAGGTTCCGGGGCCCGGGGCTCGGCGCTGGCACCCGGCGGGCCGCGCACCCTGCCCGGCCTGTTCGCCGCCCGGGTCGCGGCGGCCGGCGACGCCCCGGCCATCGCCGGTCCCTCCGCGCACACCGGAGCCCATGACGAGCTCAGCTACCGGGAGTTGGACGCGGTAGCCAACCGGCTCGCGCACACCCTGATCGCGCACGGCGTCCGCCCCGAGGACCGGGTCGCCGTCGCCCTGCCGCGCACCGTCGACGCCGTCGCCGCCTTCCTCGCCGTGGCCAAGGCCGGCGCCGTCTATCTGCCCGTCGACCCCGACTACCCGGCCGAACGGGTCCGGTTCACGCTCGCCGACGCCGCCCCCGTCCTCGCCCTCACCGCGCCGGGCCACGACCTGCCCGTGCCCACCGGACTGCCCACGCTGACCCTGCCGGCCCTGCACCCGGCGCCCGCGCAGGGCGGGCCCGACACCGACCCGGGGGCCTGGCGCGCGCTGCGGCCGGACTCGGCCGCGTACGTCATCTACACCTCGGGCTCCACCGGCCGGCCCAAGGGCGTGGTCCTCTCGCACGCCGGGCTGCCCGCGCTCGCCGACACCGTGATCGCCGGCTTCGCCGCCGGGCCCGGCTCCCGGGTGCTGCAATTCGCCTCGCTCAGCTTCGACACCTCGGTGTGGGAGATCGTCATGGCGCTGCTGTCCGGCGGCTGCCTGGAGATCGTGCCGGCCGACCGACGGCTCGGGGAACCGCTCGGCCACTTCATCGCCGAACGCGGCATCACCCATCTGACGGTGCCGCCCGCCGTACTCGCCGCGCTGCCCGCCGGCGCGCTCACCCCCGGCACCACGCTCATCGTCGCCGGCGAGGCGTGTGCGCCCGAACTGGTCCGCGCCTGGGCCCCGCGCACCTCGATGTTCAACTCGTACGGGCCGACCGAGACCACCGTCGACGCGACCCTGTGGCGGTGCGCGGCCGACGCCCTCGGCAGCGGTCAGGTGCCGGTCGGCCGCCCCGTCACCGAGACCGCCTGCTACGTGCTGGACGCCGCCCTCCAGCCGGTGCCGCCCGGCACCCCGGGGGAGTTGTACGTCGCCGGCAGCGGGCTCGCCCGCGGCTACCACGCCCGCAGCGGGCTGACCGCGACCCGCTTCGTGGCCGACCCGTACGGCCCGCCCGGCACCCGCATGTACCGCACCGGCGACCTGGCCCGCTGGGGCGCCGACGGTTCGCTGGTCTACCTCGGCCGCGCCGACGACCAGGTCAAACTGCGCGGCTTCCGGATCGAACTCGGCGAGGTGGAAGCGGCGCTCGGCGCGCTGCCCGGCGTCCGCCAGGCCGTCGCCCTGCTCCGCGAGGACCGGCCGGGACAGCCGTTGCTCGTGGGGTACTTGGTGGTTGACGGGGAGGCCGGTGGCCAGGCTGGTGGCGAGGTTGGTGCTGGTGCCGAGCCGGGTGCCGCTGCTGGTGTTGTGTCCGGTGCGCGAGCCGGTGTCGCCCCCGATGCCGCTGCCGATGCCGCGTCCGGCGCTCAGGCCGGCGCCGCTGCCGGTTCAGGTGCCGGCTCCCGCCCCGACGGCGTCGGCGGCCCGCTGGACGCGGCGGCCGTACGGGCCGCGCTCGCCCGTACCCTGCCGGACTACCTGGTGCCCGCCGCCGTGGTGCACCTGGACGCCTTCCCGCTCAGCCCCAACGGCAAGGTGGACCGCTCCGCGCTGCCCGCGCCGGCCGACGCCGCCGGCGCGGACGACCTGCCGCTCGACGGGGTCGCGGCGACCCTCGCCGGTCTGTTCGGGGAGGTGCTGGGCCGGCCGCGGGTCGGTGGTGCGGACAGCTTCTTCGCCATCGGCGGCGACAGCATCTCCTCCATCCAACTCGTCAGCCGGACCAGGGCGGCCGGGCTGGCGCTGACCGCCCGGCAGATCTTCGAACACCGCACCCCGCTGGCGCTGGCCGCCGTCGTCACCCCGCTCGCCGACCCGGCCCGGGCCACGGCCGTGGGCGCGGTCGAGCGGGGCGCCGTGCCGCTCACGCCGATCATGCAGTGGCTCGCCGGCAGGCCGGCCGCCTGGCGCACCTTCCACCAGGCCGTACTGGTCCGGGTGCCGGGCACGCTCACCGAGCAGGGGCTCGCCGCCGCGCTGGAGACGCTGGTGGCCACGCACGGCATGCTCCGGGCCCGGGTGGTCCGCGACGCCGACGGCCGGCCGGCCCTGACCGCCGACCGACCCGCCACGGGCCAGGCCCCCTCCGCGGCTTCCGCGCCGGCCCCCGGCTCGGTCTCCAGCGACGCGGTGTCCGCCCCGTACCGGCTGACCGTCGTGGACGCGGCCGACGCCGGTCCCGAGCGGCTGCGGGCGCTGGTCGCCGAGCACTCGGCCGCCGCCGTCGACGGGCTCCGGCCGGAGGCGGGGCGCCTGATGTCGGCGGTGTGGTTCGACGCCGGGCCGGGTGAGGTGGGCCGGCTGCTGCTGACCGTCCACCACCTGGTCGTGGACGGCGTCTCCTGGCGCATCCTCCTCGCCGACCTCGCCGCCCTGCTCGACGGGGAGCCCGCGGGCCACGGCGGGGACCGGGGCGCGGGTGCCGCGGCCGGCCGGCGGCTGGCGCCGCCCGGCACCTCCTTCGGCCACTGGGCCAGGGAACTGTGGGCGGGCGCGGCCCGGCACGAGGACGAGCGGGAACACTGGGCACAGACCCTGGCCGGCGACGAACCTCCGCTGGGGGAGCGGCCGTTGGACCCGGTGGCCGACCTCGCCGCCGAGACCCGTACGGTCCGTACCGTCATCGGGCCCGACCTCGCGGGGCCGCTGCTCGGCGAGGTGCCCGCGGCCTTCCACGCCAGCCCGGAGGACGTGCTGCTCGCCGCGCTGGCGCTGGCCGTCACCGCCGAACGCGCCCCGGGCCGCGGACCCGGCGGGCCGGCCGGTGCGTCGGGCGCCGGCTCAGTCCTGCTCGACCTGGAGTCGCACGGCCGCCACGAGGACCTGGTGCCGGGCGCCGAACTCTCGCGTACCGTCGGCTGGTTCACCACCCAGTACCCGGTCCGTATCACCCCCGGTGCGGCCGGTGCCGCCGCCGCGGTCAAGCGGGTCAAGGAGCAACTGCGCGCCGTGCCACGCCAGGGCACCGGCTACGGGCTGCTGTACGCCCAGGCGCCCAGCGGCGCCCAGATCGCCTTCAACTACCTGGGCCGCTTCGACGGCGCCAACAGCGAAGACCCGGTCGCCGGGAGCTGGACCCCGGCCCCCGAATCGGACGCCATCACCAACCCCACCGACCCCACGCTCCCCGCCGATCACGTCCTTGACGTGCACGCCTCGGCCATCGACGGGCCGCACGGGCCGAGCCTCACCATCCGCTGGACCTATCCGCCGGGGCTGCTCGCGGCCGAGCGGGTGCGCCGGATCGCCGACCGCTTCACCACGACGCTGCGCGAACTGGCCGGCGGCACCGGCGCCACCGATGTCACCAGCGGCACCGGCGGCACCGGCGCCGCACGGGGCGGGCACACCCCGTCCGACTTCCCGCTGGTCACCCTCGACCAGGCACAGGTCGAAGAGTTGGAGCGGCAGCACCCCACGCTGACCGACGTACTGCCGCTCTCCCCGCTGCAACAGGGCCTCGCCTACCACGCCCTGTCCGACCCGGACGCGCTCGACGTCTACCTCGTCCAACTCGAACTGGAGTTGACCGGCGCCCTGGACGCCGCCCGGCTGCACCGCGCCGCGCAGACCGTCGTGGACCGGCAGCCCAGCCTGCGCGCCGGCTTCGGGCAACTGGCCGACGGCAACCTGGTGCAGTACGTCACCGGGGCCGCGCCGCTGCCCTGGCGGGAGATCGACCTACGGGCCGAGCCGGCCCCGCACCCGGCGCTCGAAGCGCTCACCGCGGCCGACCGCACCGAGCGCTTCGACCTGGCCCGGCCGCCACTGCTGCGCTGCACGCTGGTCAGGCTCGCCGATGACCGGCACCGCCTGCTGCTCACCAGCCACCACCTGCTGATGGACGGCTGGTCCACGCCGCTGCTGCTGACCGACCTGTTCGGCGCGTACGCGGGGCAGCCGCTGCCGGCCCGCCGCCCGTACGCCGACCATCTGCGCTGGCTCGCGGGCCAGGACCGGCCGGCCGCGCTCGCCGCCTGGCGGACGGCGCTCGCCGACCTCGCCCGGCCCGCGCTGCTGGCGCCCGCCGCGGGGCGGGGGCGGGCCCCGGGCCCCCCGGGGGGGGGGCGGGCCCCCTGGCCCCCCCCCCCCCCCCCCCCGGGCCGCCCCGGCCCGCGCCGGGGGGGGCGCCCCCCCCCCCCCCCCCC
>NZ_JBEHZD010000269.1:0-10435 GCF_040240285.1 Streptomyces sp. HSW2009
GCGGCCCAGGCAGCAGCGGAGGGGTGTGCCGCCGTTCTCACTGACGTGAATCCGGGGCGCCTCGCCCGCGTCGTGGGGGCCCCCCCCCCCCCGGCCCCCCCGCGGGGGGGGGGGGCCCCGGGGGCCCCGGGCCCCCCCCCCCCCCCCACCAGCGGTCGCGCCCGAGCGCCACCAGGTGGCCGACGATCGCCCCGGTCAGCACGGCGAGCGACCAGCCGACGGTGCCGCTCGGGAAGAGCGCCGTATCGGTCCTCAGTACGCGGAAGACGCCGACCCCCAGCGCGACGGCGGCCAGTGCGACGACCGCTACCGGTAATCCGGGCAAAGCGATCCGGCACAGCCGCGACACTGGGGCGGCGCTGTCGGTCGGTTTCATACCCGTCCCTCTCACAGCCGGCGGTGCCCGCGCCACGGCAGGCGCACATCTCAACAGTAGGCCGCACCAGGCTACGAGGAGCAGCGATCGTCTGCGGTTGCCCGAATGCGCCCGCGCTCTCCGTAACCATCTGATATGCGCTATAAGAGTGATGCCCGCTGACTATCGCAAGACCACTCCTAGAACGCCTTTGAACTATTCCGTCTCTTCTGGCGGTGTGAGCGCAACCTCACGGGCGGCATCGGGTCCCTGATCGAGCAGCACGCCGAAGCCCTGATCGTCCAACACCGGCACCTTCAATTGCATGGCCTTGTCGTACTTGCTGCCGGGGTTGTCGCCGACGACGACGAAATGCGTCTTCTTGGAAACCGACCCGGTCACCTTTGCCCCCTGGTTCTGTAGGGCCGCTTTCGCGCCATCGCGGGTATACGACTGGAGCGTTCCCGTGACGACGACGGTGAGCCCGGCAAGCGGTCTGGGACCTTCATCCTCGCCGGCCTCCTCCTCGAAACGCACCCCCGCGGCCCGCCATTTCTCTACGATTTCCCGGTGCCACTCCTCGGCGAACCACTGCTTCACCGAGGTGGCGATGATCCCACCGACGCCTTCGACCGCCGCCAGTTCCTCTTCGCTGGCCTCCGCGATGCGGTCCAGCGAACGGAATTCGCGGGCCAGCGCCTCGGCCGCCACCGGGCCGACGTGCCGGATGGACAGTCCGGTGATGATGCGGGCCAACGGGCGTTCCCTGGCGGCCTGGATGTTCTCCAACATGGCGAGCGCGTTCTTCTTCGGCTCGCCCTTCTGGTTGGCGAAGAAGGTGACGATCTTTTCTTCTCCGGTTTCCGGGTCGCGCTTGGGCAGCCCGCTGTCCGGGTCGAGGACCGGGGAGCGAATGGGCAGCAGGG
This sequence comes from Streptomyces sp. HSW2009, assembly GCF_040240285.1. Lineage (NCBI taxonomy): Bacteria > Bacillati > Actinomycetota > Actinomycetes > Kitasatosporales > Streptomycetaceae > Streptomyces > Streptomyces sp. HSW2009. The sequence goes on from NZ_JBEHZD010000269.1 coordinate 1,282, forward strand.
CGTCGATGTCGAGGTTGAAGAGGTCTCCCTCGTTGCGCAGTGGGGGTTCTTCGGGCTCCAGCGGCTGGGTTAGTGCGGCGGCTGCGACATAGCCCAGGTGCTCGATGTCCAGGCTCTTGCGGCCGGCGAGATAGAAGATGCGTTCTCGGATCTGGGCCGGGCAGTACTGCGCATTGGGGCAGCGCAGGTCGATGTCGCCTTCCTTCATCGGCTGGAGCGCGGTGCCGCAGTCGGGGCACTCGGCCGGCATGACGAACGCCCGCTCGCTGCCGTCCCGCAGGTCCACGACCGGGCCGAGGATCTCCGGAATGACGTCGCCCGCCTTGCGGAGCACCACCGTGTCGCCGATGAGCACGCCCTTGGCCTTGACCACGTCCTGATTGTGCAGCGTGGCGAATTCCACTTCGGATCCGGCCACCGTGACCGGCTCGACCACCGCGTACGGCGTGACGCGCCCGGTGCGGCCGACGCCCACCCGCACGTCCACCAGCTTGGTGTTGACCTCTTCGGGCGGGTACTTCCAGGCGATCGCCCAGCGCGGCGCCCGCGAGGTGGAGCCGAGTCGGCCCTGGAGCGGGATCTCGTCCAGCTTGACGACGACGCCGTCGATCTCGTGCTCCACCGAGTGCCGCGCCTTGGGGTCGCCGTAGCGGGCGATGAAGGCCCGTACGTCCGCTGGCGTAGCGACCACCTCGTTGTGGTCGGAGGTCGGTAGGCCCCATCCGTGGAGCAGTGCGTACGCATGGGACTGACAGTCGATGTCGAATCCCTCGCGGGCGCCGATGCCGTGCACCACCATGTGCAGCGGTCGGCTGGCGGTGACCTTCGGGTCCTTCTGCCGCAGCGATCCGGCCGCCGCGTTCCGCGGGTTGGCGAACGGCGGCTTGCCCGCCTCCACCAGACCGGCGTTGAGCTCCTCGAACCGCTCCATCGGGATGAAGACCTCGCCGCGCACCTCGACCAGGGCAGGCACGTCATCGCCGTGCAGCCGGTCGGGGATCTCGGCGATGGTGCGCACGTTGGGCGTGATGTCCTCGCCGGTGCGTCCGTCACCGCGGGTGGCGGCGCGGGTCAGCCGCCCCTGCTCGTAGGTGAGGTTGACCGCGAGGCCGTCGACCTTCAGCTCGCACAGGAAGTGGTACGGGGTGCCGTCGCCGACGTCCTTGGCGATGCGGTCGGTCCAGGTGGCCAGCTCCTCCTCGTCGAAGGCGTTGTCCAGGCTGAGCATCCGCTCCCGGTGCTCGACCTCGGTGAACTCCGTCTCGTACGCGCCGGCGACCTTCTGGGTCGGCGAGTCGGGCGTCCGCAGTTGCGGATGCTCCTCCTCCAGCGCCTCCAGCGAACGCAGCAACTTGTCGAACTCCGCGTCGCTGACGACGGGAGCGTCCTTCACGTAGTACCGAAAGCGGTGTTCCTCGATCTGCTCGGCCAGGAGTTGATGCCGCTCCCGGGCCTCGGATGGCACCTCGGAGCGCGCCTCGGCGGGCATCGCCGGGCGTCCGCCGTCCGCCGTGTCCTGCGCCGGGCTCTCGCCTCCGGCCACCGTTTCGCCAGCCACCGTCTCGACCTCCGTAACCTCATCCGTCCAAAGCCCCGCGGATCACCGCACCGCGGGGCGGGCGCTCCCTCACTCAGGGTTGTCCACGAGTGATGTCGCCGCCCGGACGCAGTGGGCGAGCGCGGCCCGCGCATACCTCGGCGAGGCACCCGCGAGACCGCAGGACGGGGTGACCACCACGGACCCGGCAAGGGTCCCCGGCGCCAGCCCCAACCTGCGCCACAGCGTCCTGACACCCATGACGCTACCGGCAGGGTCTGACAATGCCCCCGATTGCGGGTCCGTGCCCGGCACGACGCCGGCGAACAGCGTCAGCCCGCCCTCGACCGCGACGCCGAGCGCCTCGTCCTCACGCTCCGTGAGGAGGGAGAAGTCGAAGGAGACGCCCGCGGCCCCGGCCCGGTGCAGCAGGGCGAACGGCACCTGCGGCGCGCAGCAGTGCACCACCACCGGCCCCTCGTTGACCGCGAACACCTCGCGCAGCGTTCCCTCCACCACGGCCCGGTCGATCGCGGGGTGGGTGCGGTAGCCGCTGGCCGAGCGGACCCGGCCGGTCAGTACGGCGCCGAGCGAGGGCTCGTCGAGTTGCAGCACCAACCGCGCGCCCGGCACCCTGCGGCGCACGTCTGCGAGGTGCCCGCGCAACCCTTCGGCCAGCGAACCGGCCAGGTCACGGCAGGCGCCGGGGTCGCTGAGCATGGCCTCGCCGCCGCGCAGCTCCAGCGCGGCAGCCAGGGTCCAGGGCCCGACGGCCGACACCTTCAGCGTGCCGGTGTACCCCTGGGTGTACTCCTCCAGGGCGTCCAGGTCCTCACCGAGCCAGGACGTGGCCCGCCGGGTGTCCCGCCCCGGCCGGTCCCCGATCCGCCAGCCACTGGGCTCCACGCGCGCGTAGAGCTCGACGAGCATTCCGGCGGTGCGCCCGATCATGTCCGCGCCGGGGCCCCGTGCGGGCAGTTCGGGCAGGTACGGCAGCCGCTCCAGCGACCCGGTGACGGTCTTCGCCGCCTCCCGCGCGTCCCCGCCCGGCATCGAACCGATGCCGGTGGCGGCGCCCGCGCCCCAGCCCATCTCGTCGTTCTCGCTCACGCTCACGCAGGAAGCGTACGAGGCGCGCCGCGCGGGGTCGCGCCGACCCGTACCGCTACGGCCCCCGCGGCGCCCCGGGCCCGTCCGCCCGCTCCGTACCGCGTCACCGCGTCACCACGCCCCGCGGGGCCCCACGCGGCGCGGACCTGACGCGACATACGCGCGAGGGCGCGGCGGCGACGGGGTGGCGGGGTGTGGGGTGGCGGGGTGTGGGGTGGCGGGGTGTGGGGTGGTTCAGCCGCTGCGGTACGGCGGATGCCTGTACGCGCGCGGGCGCGGTCTTGTCTCCGACCTCGTCGGCTCGTATCGGCTCCTTACCTGCCTTATGTGTGTGCCGCACACGCGGGCGCGGGGAGGTGACCCCGGACGGTCTGGTCTGGCTCCAGACCGGCTCCGTACGCGCGCGGGTGGGGCTGCTCCGCAGGTACGGAAACTCTGATCCGTACGCGCGGGCGCGGGGGCCCAGTGCCCTCGCCACGCGGCTGCCGCCGGCCGCTTTGGCAACCGGTCCGACACGTCTCCCACATCCCCACGCGCGCGAGCGCGCGTAGCTAGCTGCGGAGGCAGGGGCGCGGGTGTTCCCTCGGCCGGTACTCCCCGCTCGTGGCGCGCTCGCCCCGCGGCGACGTGCCCGCCCGTGGCGCCATGCTCGCCCGCGGAGACGTGTGCGTTTCGCGTGGCGGCGGGAGCGGAAACCGTGCGCTCCGGGGCGCGATGGGCTGCGGCGGACGGCTCCCGTGGGGGCTGGGGCAGGGACAGGCGCTCCTGGTTGCGCTCGCTACGCTCCGGGGCGCACCCGGGCCTGCGCGCACGCCGGCTGCGGCGGGGCGGTCGGTGTCTCGTCCCGGTCCGGCCCCGTGGCACCGTCCGGGTGCGGGCCAGTGGCGCCCTGCTGCTCCTCCGCTTCGCGCGCCGCGCCCCGTAGGCCGTACCAGGCGATGAGGGCCGCCACCAGGTACGCGCCGGAGGCGAGGCCGAAGGACGCCGTGGCGCCGCCGTACCAACCGCCCGCGCCCGCCAGTACGGCGCCCATCACGGCGATGCCGACCAGGGTGCCGATCTGCCGGTTGGCGTTCAGCGTCGCGCTGGCGATGTGGGCGTGCTCGCGCCCGGCCGCGCCCATGAGTGCCCCGGTCATCGCGGGGGACGCCACGCCGAGGCCTGTGTTGGCCACCGAGAGCACCACGGCCAGTACCCAGTACGGCATGCCGGGCGAGACGGTGAGGGCGAGGGCGAGCGTGCCGGCCGCGGTGAAGGCCAAGGAGCCGACCAGCGCCCTGCGGTCGCCGACGCGGTGCCCCAGCCTGGCGTAGAGCAGGTTGCCCAGCAGGAAGACGAGTTGGGTCGGCAGCATTTGCAGCCCGGCGGTCATCGGGCTGGCGCCGCGGGCGTTCTGGAGGAACAGGCCGAGCATGAACATCCCCCCGTAACAGCCCATGTTGAACAGGAACCCGACGAGGTTGGCGGCCGAGAAGGCTGGCCGGGCGAACAGTTCGCCGGGCAGCACGCGGACGGCCGCGCGCCGCTCCCGCACCAGGAACGCGGCGCTGGCCACCACGGCCACGCCGAAACCGACGAGCACCGGGGCGGCGGTCCAGCCGGCCTCGGGACCTTCGATCAGCCCGAAGGCGAGGGCGGCGAGGGCGAGGAGACCGAGTGCGTGTCCGGGCGCCCCGAGCGGCGCACGCCGGCCGGGCACCGGGGTCACCACGCGCCGGGCCAGCAGCAGCCCCACGAGGCCGATCGGGAGGTTGATCAGGAAGATGCTGCGCCATCCGAACGCGCCGACCAGCACGCCGCCGATCGCGGGGCCGAGGCCGGCCGCCGTCGAGATGATCGCCGACCAGAGCCCGAGTACCCGGGCGCGCTGCGTCGGCTCCGGGAAGGCATTGAGCAACAGCGTCAGCGAACTCGGCATGAACAGCGCGGCCCCGGCCCCCTGCGCCAGCCGCCCGGCGACGAGGACGGCGGCGTTCGGCGCCAGCGCACAGACGAGCGAGGCGGCCGTGAACAGCGCGAGGCCCAGCAGATAGACCCGCAGCGCCCCGTACCGCCCCGCGAGCGAACCGGCCAGCAGCAACAGCGCCGCGAAGACGAGCACGTACCCGTCAACGACCCAGGTGAGCCCGGCCAGGGACAGGTCGAGGCCGCTCCGTAACTGCGGCCCCGCCACGTTCATGACGGTGACGTCCAGGGTCGCCATCACGAACCCCAGGGCGAGCGCGAACAGTTGCGCCCCGCCGCGCCGCGGTGCGGTCTGCTTGATCATGCATCGAAGTTATAGCTGTAACCAAGCGCCAACAATGATGACAGCTATAACTTTGCCCATTCATGGACAGCGCCAAGGGGACGCACCGGGAAGGGCGAACCCGTCGGAACGACCGCGGCGGGGCGACTACGGCGGGGCGAGCGGGGCGGACCGAACGGGGCGGGTCGAGCCGACAGATCGAGCGGGCGGTACGTACGGGCGACGGGACGAGGCGGGGAAACGGAGCGCGAAGCGGCGGCAACCCCGCGCGCGAGGTTGCGGAATCTGGGCTCGTCCTTGCTGACGCGGGACGCCGATCCCCGCCGGGGCACGGAGCACGGAGCACGGAGCACGGAGCACGGAGCACCAAAGCGTTGCAGCCACTCGACGCAACGGCCACTCCGCTCCGTGGCACCGCCGCGTGGCGCCCCGTCGCGCGCGATGGGTTACTCGGCGCGGTCCAGCGCGCGCAGCAGGTGGGTGCGGAGTTCCCGGCGCGCCTCGTGGGTCAGGTGGTCCAGGGGGCTGTCCTGGCCCATGCGCTCCAGGAGGTCGAGCCGCAACTCGCGCCCCGCATCGGTCAGTACGAGCTGCTTGGCGCGCCGGTCGCGGGGGTCAGGGCGGCGCAGCACGAGGCCCTGTTTCTCCATCTTGTCGATCACGTAGGTGACGTTGGGCGGCTCGCAGCACATCACGGCCGCCAACTCGCGCGCCGTCCGCGGTTCGCCGAGTTCTTCCAGCGCCTTCGCCTGGGTGGGGGTGAGGTCGAGTTCGGCGATCCGGCTCCGTCGGTGCGCGTCCATGCGCCGGGTGAGCTCCGTGACGAGGCCCCGGATCTCCCTGATGCCGCACCCCGCCTGGGCTGCGGGTGCCCCCGGTGCTGCCTGCGCGCCCAGTGCCGCTCTGCTGCTGCTCACCCGGCCAGCGTACGTCGCCGGCCAACCGTTACCGGCGGCTTGCCGGCTCCTTCCCACACCATGAGACGCGTCCCCTGCACGGGGCGGCGGTTGGGGCCGGGAGGGCTCCGGGCTCCCCCGCCTCGATCGCGCACCGGCACTGCGGCCAGCGCCCCACGATCCGGTCCATCCGGGTGCGCTGCCCGCGGGGGCTGGGGCCCGCACGTCAACGCGCCGCTCGGCGCGCCACGGAGCGTACGGTCGAGCGCCCCGCGCGCCGCCGCTCCCTGAGCCTCACCACTCTCCACACGGCGCGGCACACCGCACCCGCTACCGGGTGGGCCCGTTCGCGGAACGGCAACCCGTGGAGCACCTGCCTACGCGTGCGTGCGCACGCGTAGGCAGGTACGTCGTGCAGTCAGACGCACCATCCCGCCAGCGCCGGCCGCATCCGCAGCCACTCCCCCGCCGCCGGCCGCGGACAGCCGCCTGCACCTGCCAGGCACGTCAGCCGACAGGACGTACCGAAAGGTCGGTGATCTCCGCGTCGCGGGGCAGGTCCAGGGCCGTGAGCACCGTGGTGGCCACGGACTCCGGGGTCATCCAGCGCTCGGGGTCATACTCCTTGCCCTCCTGCTGGTGGACCTTGACCTGCATGGGCGTCGCGGTGCGGCCGGGATAGACGGTGGTCACGCGCAGGCCGTTGCCGCTCTCCTCCCAGCGCAGCGCGTCGGCGAGCGCCTTGAGGCCGTGCTTGCTCGCGGCGTACGCGCCCCACTCGGCGTTGGTGCGCAGGCCCGCGCCCGAGTTGATGAACACGACGTGCCCCTTGGCCAGCCGGAGCTGCGGCAGCAGCAGGCGGGTGAGTTCGGCCGGGGAGACGAGGTTGGCGGCGAGCTGCTGGTTCCACGCCCTCGGGGTCAGCTCGCCGACCGTACCGAGTTCCACGATGCCGGCGACGTGCAGCAGCGAGTCGAGCCGCTCGGGCACCTGCTGGTGGCCGAACGCCCAGGACAGCCGCTCCGGCTCGGCGAGGTCGCCGACGAGCGTCCTGGCCCCGGGAAACCGCTCCGCGAGCTGCTTCGCCCGCCCGGCGTCACGCGCCAGCAGCCACAGTTCGTCGCCGCGGGCGCACAGCCGCTCCGCGACGACGGTCCCGATGCCGGAGCCTGCCCCAGTGATCAGATGCGTAGCCATGGGGCGATCCTAACGACGGCGACCGGATGGCCGGGGCGCCAGGGGCGGGGCGGGCGCGGGGCGGATACGGGAGCCGGATGCACGGGGCCGGCGCGCGGCACGCCTCACGCCACCAGGCCCGCCTGCTCCTCCAGATAGGCCAGCGCGCCCACCCCGTCCTCGGCGAAGAAGACCAGGTCAGTGAGGGGAATCGGCAGGAAGCCTTCCTTCTCCATCCGCTGGAACTGCTGCTTGAGCCCGTCGTAGAAGCCCGCCGCGTTGAGCAGGACGACCGGCTTGGTGTGCAGCCCGTGCTTCTTGAGCTCCAGGATCTCCGTCGCCTCGTCCAGGGTGCCGGTGCCGCCCACCATGATCACGATCGCATCGGCGCGGGCGAGCAACTGCGCCTTGCGTTCGGCCAAGTCTTTGGTGATCAGCATCTCATCGGCGTTCTGCCGCGCCTTGTCCCGGAGGAACTCCACGGACACGCCGACCAGCCGCCCGCCGTGCTGCTGCACACCGTCGGCCATCACCTTCATCAGGCCGGCCTCCGACCCGCCCCACACCATGGTGTGCCCGCCCTTGCCGATGAGCTCGGCGAACTCGCGGGCTGGTGCGACATAGCGTTCGTCGAGGTCGGCGGCGGAGCAGAAGACACAGATGTTCATACGCGTCACTGTACGAGAGGCCGGCCCGGCCGCCCCGTGGCCACCCGGTCGGCACCCGCGCGTCCCTCTGTTGCGTGCCCGGTTGTATGCCCCGGCCGGTTGCGCGCCTTTGCCGGCCGCCGTCTGCTGCGCTCCGGGGCGCGTGCACGGGACACGGGGCGCAGCCCGGGCTCCGGTCGCGTCGAGCTCTGGTCTCAGGCCGGCCCGGCCGTGGCCCGCTCCCGGCGCTCCGTACGGGCGATGGTGGCCGAGCCCACCACGCGCGTGCCGTCGTACAGCACGATCGCCTGTCCCGGCGCCACGCCCCGTACCGGCTCCGTGAACCGCACCTCCAGCGCGTCGTCCACCAGTTCCGCCGCCACCGGCGTCTCGCTGCCGTGCGCGCGGAGCTGGGCCGTGTACGTGCCGGGGGCGGACGGCGGGGTGCCGCACCAGCGGGGCTTGATGGCGGTGAGCGCGACGATGTCGAGCGCGTCGGCAGGGCCCACCGTGACGGTGTTGTTCACCGGGGAGATGTCGAGCACGTAGCGCGGCTTGCCGTCGGCCGCGGGGACGCCGAGCCGCAGCCCCTTGCGCTGGCCGATGGTGAAGCCGTACGCGCCCTCGTGACTGCCCAGCTTCGTGCCGTCCTCGTCGACGATGTCGCCCTGCGCCGTGCCCAGCCGCTTGGCGAGAAAGCCCTGTGTGTCGCCGTCGGCGATGAAGCAGATGTCGTGACTGTCGGGCTTCTTGGCCACCGCGAGCCCGCGCCGCTCCGCCTCCGCGCGGATCTCGTCCTTGGTGGTGCGGGTGTCGCCGAGCGGAAACATCGCGTGCGCGAGCTGCCGGTCGTCGAGCACGCCGAGCACGTAGCTCTGGTCCTTGGCGAGGTCGGTGGCGCGGTGCAGCTCCCGGCCGCCGTCCTCGCGGGTGACGACCGTGGCGTAGTGGCCCGTGCACACGGCGTCGAAGCCGAGCGCGAGCGCCTTGTCCAGCAGCGCGGCGAACTTGATCTTCTCGTTGCAGCGCAGGCAGGGGTTGGGCGTGCGGCCGGCCGCGTACTCGGCCACGAAGTCGTCCACTACGTCGGCACGGAACCGTTCCGCCAGGTCCCAGACGTAGAACGGGATGCCGATGACGTCGGCGGCGCGGCGCGCGTCCCGGGAGTCCTCGATGGTGCAACAGCCGCGCGCGCCCGTACGGAACGACTGCGGGTTGGCGGAGAGCGCGAGGTGCACGCCGGTCACTTCGTGGCCGGCTTCGACGGCCCGCGCCGCGGCCACGGCGGAGTCGACACCGCCGGACATGGCGGCGAGCACACGGAGGCGACGGCCGTCGCGCGGAGCGGAGGGATCGGGGGCGCCCGGGAAGTCAGTCATAGCCGTTCCAGGGTACGGGTGTGCGAGGTGGTACGTCGCGACGATTGCCACCACGCCGAAGTCCCGCCCCCCCCCGCGGGGGGGGGGGGTGGGCGCCCCCCCCCCCCCCCCCCCTCCCCCCCCCCCCCCCCCGGGTCAGTTACACCACAGACGCGGGCCAC
>NZ_JBEHZD010000027.1:0-30949 GCF_040240285.1 Streptomyces sp. HSW2009
CCCCCCCCCGCCCACCGCCCCGGGGCCCCCACCCCGGCCCCCCGGGGCGGGGGGGGGCCCGGGGCCGCCCCCGCTGGGCCCCCCCGGTGCCCGGGGCGCCGCGCCCGGCGCGGCGGGGTGGTTCGGTCGTACGGGGCCGGGTGGCCCGGTGGGTGGGTCAGTGTGTGGTGCGGCGTTGGCCGCCCTTCAGGGTTGCGCGCAGGTACTCGCGGTTCATCGCGGCGATCGTCGGCAGCGGGATGCCCTTCGGGCAGGCCGTGGCGCACTCGCCGGTGTTGGTGCAGCCGCCGAAGCCCTCCGCGTCCATCGTGCCGACCATGTCGAGCACCCGGCTCTCGCGCTCCGGGGCGCCCTGCGGCAGCACGTTCAGGTGCACCACCTTGGCCGAGGTGAACAGCATCGCCGAACCGTTCGGGCAGGCCGCCACGCACGCGCCGCAGCCGATGCACTCCGCGTTCTCGAAGGCCAGGTCGGCGGCGGCCTTGGGGACCGGCGTCGCGTGCGCGTCGGGCGCGCTGCCGGTGGGGGCCGAGATGAAGCCGCCGGAGCCGATGATCCGGTCGAACGCCGAGCGGTCCACCACCAGGTCCTTGACGACCGGGAAGGCCGACGCCCGCCACGGCTCGATGTCGATCGTGTCGCCGTCGTTGAAGTGCCGCATGTGGAGCTGGCAGGTGGTGGTGCGCTCCGGGCCGTGCGCCTGGCCGTTGATGACCATGCCGCACGCTCCGCAGATGCCCTCGCGGCAGTCGTGGTCGAAGGCGACCGGCTCGTCACCGCCGAGGATCAGTTCCTCGTTGAGGTGGTCGAGCATTTCGAGGAACGACATGTCCTCGCTGATCCCGTCCACCTCGTAGCTGGTCATGGCCCCCGGCTCGGCGGGGCCTGTCTGGCGCCAGATGCGCAGGGTGAGCCTCATGCGTAACTCCGCTGGGTGGGGTGGACGTACTCGAATTCCAGGGCCTCGCGGTGCAGCACCGGCGCCTGGCCGGTGCCGGTGAACTCCCACGCCGCCGCGTACGAGAACGACTCGTCGAGCCGCTTGGCCTCGCCGCCCTCGGTCTGGCTCTCCTCGCGGAAGTGGCCGCCGCAGGACTCGTTGCGGTGCAGCGCGTCCAGGCACATCAGCTCGGCCAGCTCCAGGTAGTCGGAGATCCGGTTGGCCTTCTCCAGCGCCTGGTTCAGCTCCTCGCCGCTGCCCGGCACCTTGATCCGGCGCCAGAACTCCTCGCGCAGCGAGGGGATGCGCTCCAGCGCCTTGCGCAGCCCGGTCTCGGTGCGGGCCATGCCGCACTCGTCCCACAGCAGTTCGCCCAGCTCCCGGTGGAAGGAGTCCGGGGTGCGGTCGCCGTTGTTGGACAGCAGCGCGTACAGCCGGTCGGTGACGGCGGTGACCGCCTCGTGCACGGCCGGGTGGTCCCGGTCCACCACCTCGTGCGGGTGCCGGGCCAGATAGTCGTTGATGGTGGCCGGCAGCACGAAGTAGCCGTCGGCCAGGCCCTGCATCAGGGCGGACGCGCCGAGCCGGTTGGCACCGTGGTCGGAGAAGTTGGCCTCGCCGACCGCGAACAGGCCAGGCACCGTGGTCTGGAGGTCGTAGTCCACCCACAGGCCGCCCATCGTGTAGTGGATGGCCGGGTAGATGCGCATCGGCACCTCGTACGGGTTCTCCGCGGTGATCCGCTCGTACATCTCGAAGAGGTTGCCGTACTTCTCCTCCACCGCCCCCCGGCCCAGCCGGGCGATGGCGTCGGCGAAGTCCAGATAGACGCCCTGGCCGCCGGGGCCGACGCCGCGGCCCTCGTCGCACACGTTCTTCGCGGCCCGCGAGGCGATGTCGCGCGGCACCAGGTTGCCGAACGCCGGGTAGATCCGCTCCAGGTAGTAGTCCCGCTCGTCCTCCGGGATCTGCGCCGGCGGGCGGGTGTCGCCCTGTGCCTTGGGCACCCAGATCCGGCCGTCGTTGCGCAGCGACTCGCTCATCAGCGTCAGCTTGGACTGGTGGTCGCCCGAGCGCGGGATGCAGGTCGGGTGGATCTGGGTGAAGCACGGGTTGGCGAAGTAGGCGCCGCGCCGGTGCGCCCGCCAGATCGCGCTGGCGTTGGAGTTCTTGGCGTTGGTCGACAGGTAGAAGACGTTGCCGTACCCGCCGGAGGCCAGCACCACCGCGTCCGCGAGGTACGTGGAGACCTTGCCGGTCAGCAGGTCGCGGGCGACGATGCCGCGGGCCCGGCCGTCGATCACGATCAGGTCCAGCATCTCGGTCCGCGGGTGCATCTCCACGTGCCCGGCCGCGATCTCCTTGGACAGCGCCTGGTACGCGCCCAGCAGCAACTGCTGGCCGGTCTGGCCGCGGGCGTAGAAGGTGCGGGAGACCTGCACGCCGCCGAAGGAACGGGTGTCGAGCAGCCCGCCGTACTCGCGGGCGAACGGCACGCCCTGCGCCACGCACTGGTCGATGATCTCCACCGACATCTCGGCGAGCCGGTGCACGTTGGACTCGCGGGCCCGGAAGTCGCCGCCCTTGACGGTGTCGTAGAACAGCCGGCGCACCGAGTCGCCGTCGTTGCGGTAGTTCTTCGCGGCGTTGATGCCGCCCTGCGCGGCAATGGAGTGGGCGCGGCGCGGCGAGTCCTGGTAGCAGAACTGCACGACGTGGTAGCCCTGTTCGGCCAGCGTCGCGCCGGCCGCGCCGCCGGCGAGCCCGGTGCCGACGACGATGACCGTGTGCTTGCGCCGGTTGGCCGGGTTGACCAGCTTCGCCTCGAACCGGCGGGTCTTCCAGCGGTCCTCGATCGGCCCGCCCGGCGCCTTCTCGTCCACCAGCGGCAGGCCGATGCCGTACGCGGTGTAGTCGCCGCCGGGGGCGGTGGGGGTGGCTGTGTCCGTCGGGGTGGCGGTGCCCGTCGGGGTGGGGTTCGCCCGGGCGCCGGCCGGGGCCGGCGTCGCGCTCGGCCGGGTGTCGGGGGTCGTGTCAGCCATGTCAGTCCACCAATCCGAGCATCACGCTCACCGGGATGGAGATGAATCCGCAGGTCATCACCAGTGCCAGGCCGTTCGATGCGATCTTCAGGGTCTGGGTGCGGCGGGCGCTGGCCACCCCGAGGGTCTGTGCGGCGCTCCACAGGCCGTGCCGGACGTGCAGCCCGACGGCGACCATGGCGGTGATGTAGATCGTGTTGCCGTACCAGGTGCTGAAGGAGGCCACGAGGTTCTCGTACGGGTGGCCCGACTCGGCCCGCTCGTTCACCGTGAGCGTGGTGAGGTCCAGGATGTGCCAGATGATGAAGAGGGTGAGGATCACCCCGCCCCACCGCATGGTGCGCGTCGCGTAGCTCTGCTGGGTCCGCTGGTGCACGTACTTCTGCGGGCGGGCTGCTAGGTCGCGGCGGCTGAGTTGGTACGCGGTGATGCCGTGCAGGACCACCGCGGCCAGCAGCACCGGCCGCACCAGCCACAGGAACCAGCCGTGGTGCAGGATCGGCTCGCCGATGGTGCGCAGCCAGTGCGCGTAGCCGTTGAAGTCGTCGGCGCCGAAGAAGACCTTGAGGTTGCCGGCGAGGTGGGCGATCAGATAGCCGAGCATGATCGCACCCGAGACGGCCATGATCGTCTTCTTGCCGACGGTCGACCGCCATACAGAGCCGATGAGGGACGGGGCGCGGTCCCGGGTTGCCAGTGCCATGACACCCGACGCTAAAGACACCCCGTGCCATCAGTCCAAGACATGAAAGAGCTTGTTCCCATAGCCGCTGGCTATCATCCGAGCATGCAGCTACAACAGCTCCGGTATTTCGCGGCCGTGGCCGACGTACGGCACTTCACGCGGGCCGCGGAAGCGCTGCACGTGGCACAGCCGTCCCTCTCGCAACAGATCCGGGCCCTGGAGCGGGAGCTGGGCGCCGACCTCTTCCACCGCGCCCGCGGCAACATCACCCTCACCGACGCCGGCGCGGCGCTGCTGCCGCTGGCCCGGCAGATCCTGGCCGACACCGAGACCGCCCGGCGCGAGGTGCAGGAGGTGGCGCAGTTGCGCCGCGGCCGGGTCCGGCTCGGCGCCCCGCCCAGCCTCTGCGCCAGCCTGGTGCCCGACGTGCTGCGCCGCTTCCACGACGAGTTCCCGGGCGTGGACCTGCTGGTGGACGAGGACGGGTCGCAGGACCTGGTCCGCACGCTGGGCGCCGGCGAACTCGACCTCGCCCTGATCATCAGCCCGCAACCCAGCCAGGGCCCGGCCCTGGCCACCACCGAGCTGCTGCACGAGGAACTGGTCGTGGTCTCCTCGCCCAGTTCCCTGCCCCCGGCGGGCGCCCGCCCCCCGATACGGGTCGGCGCCCTGCGCGGCAAGCCGCTCGCCATGTTCCGGCGCGGCTACGACCTGCGCGAATTCACGATGGCCGCCTGCCGGGCGGCCGGCTTCGAACCCACCCTGACCGTGGAGGGCGGCGAAATGGACGCCGTACTCGGCTTCGTGCGCGCGGGCCTCGGCATCGCCGTCGTGCCCGGCATGGTGGCGGCCCGCGCCGGCCTGCGGATCACGCCCTTCGCCGGCGCGGCCATGACCCGCACCATCGCGGTCGCCCACCGCAAGGACGTGGCCCCGCCACGCGCCGCCCGGGAGTTGCGCCGGGTGCTGCTGGAGTACTTGCGTCCGGCGGACCGGGGGGACGCGGCCGTGCTGGCGGGCGACCGGAGACGGTGAGGGGGCTCCACGGGCGGCGGCCTTCCCGCGGGGCGCGCTGCGGGGCGGGTGGCCGCGCCAAGGAGGCTCAGCGGCATGCCGGCTGCGTAGTTTGAGCCACGCTCCGGTGATTGGCCCCCCAATGCGCCTACGTCGGATCTCGCGAGTTCTGTGCAGATCGCGCATCGAACGGGATGTGAGCGAGCGGTAGAAGCGGCTTCACCGTGTTGCCGTAAACCGGCCAAGGTTCGCCCCGGTCCCGTCCTTTCCTGCTCTGCGTGCATAAGGTGATTGCTGTGTGTGTCTGCTGAATGAGTCGGCCCTGCGTGCATCGGCTTGACGGCTGGGGGCGTCGTTATATCCAACGCTGCGGATGCCCCTGTACGCCATCGTCGAAAAGCACAACCGCGTCATCCGGGAGTCCTGACTCGTCCATGCCGGCATCCGATCCGTACCAGGTACACAACATTGCGGCGCTCGCCGCCATCATGCTGGCTGGCCCTGCTGCCTTGATAGGGCTCGTCATCTACCTGTGTTCGTCGCTCACGCGGTTACGCCGTCACTCGCTGGTCACGGCGTATCGCGACCTTTCCCTCTCGTCCCTCGCCGCCTCGCTGGCCTTGTACCTGTGGGGTTGCGCGCATGTCGTCTTTCGTGAGCGGCAGGAGATCGGCAACGAGTGCGGAAAGGCTGGGGGTGCGGGGGCACGGCGAGTGGAAGCGTTTCACGGCGACTTCGTTCCGCTCCAACTCGTGTGCCGCACCGAGGGCGGAGGCACTCACACCGTCCTCATCCCCGACTACATCAACCCGTCCGTAGTCGTCACCCTGTCGCTCGCCCTGGCCTTCGGTGTTGCCGCATTCCTGCTCCACCGCAGGCAACTCGTCAGCGACGGGGCAGGGAAGGAAGGTAAACCCTTTTGAGCCACACCGAAATGAGATCGCCGTAAGTTTCTCACCGCAGTTGGATGCCGTATTCATGCCACGCCCCGGCCCCGCGCCGGGGCGTGGCTAGTCCGACAAGGAGTTGCGTCGACATGCGCCCGCGCTCAGCACGTTCCGCCGCCTCAGCCCTCGCCGTGCTTCTCGCCGTCGGCCTCGCGGCCGGTTGCGAGTGGACCGAGACCACGCCCGACAGTTCCTCGCGCATTCAGGAGGTTCTTCCCGCCGACCCGGACGAGGCACGGTCGAAGAAGAACGCCGAGGACTTCCGGGCCTGGGTCGACGACCACGGAACGCCGCGCCAGCGTGAGGCCGTGACCCGCGTGCTGAACATCATCGGGGAGTGGGACGAGGAGACCGGCAATGCGTACGTCTCCACGGACATCAACGGGGGGATGACGCCGGTGGAGAACAGCATGGCCTCGGCCACCGCCCTCGCCGAGGCGTTTGACCGGTGGCAGAACTCCGAGCAGGGCTTCGTCTCGGTGTACGACGTGGCCGGCAACGCGTTGATCGCCAACTACGAGTTCTGACCGGTTGCGGCCCGCCCGCCGAGTACCCCGTGCGCTGCGCGTGACAATGGGCCTGGTCCGGACCGGAGTTCTCCGTTCCCGCCGTTGTCGCCGGTCATGGTGTGGTGGAGGGGTTCGGCCGGGGCGGCCCCGGTGTGTGGTGGGCCCGGGGCGGGGTGGGTAGGGTGCCTCGGCGTGGGAGTCGTGCTGTTCAGGGGGTGTGTTCGTGCCCGGGGGTGTGCTCGTGTCGGCATCCGATCCGTACCAGACGCATGACGGCACGGTGCTGATCACCGTCCTGCTGGCCGGTCCCGTCGTCCTGGCCGGGCTGGTCACGTATCTGTGCGTGACGCTCATGCAACGCCGCCGGCGCCCGCCCGCCGCGGCCTGCCGTGACCTCGCCCTGCTGTCCGCGGCGGCCTCGCTCGGCCTGTACCTGTGGGGCTGCCTGCACGTGGCCTTCGCCGAACGGGCGGAGATCGCCAGGGCCTGCGTGAAGGCGGCCGGGGCGCGGCGGGTGGAGTCGTTCCACGGCGACTTCGTGCCGCTCCGGATGGTCTGCCGCGCCGAGGGCGGCGGCTCGCACACGGTCCTCGTCCCCGGCTACACCAACCCGTCCGTCGCCGTCACCCTCGCCCTCGCGGTGGTCCTCGGGGCGGTCGCTGCCGTGCTGTACGTCGTCAGGCGGGGTGTGGGGGACCGGGGCGTGGGGGACCGGGGTGGTGTGGGTGGCCCGAGTGGGCCGGGCGCGGGTGGTTCGGGTGAGCCGGGCCCGGGTGGGCTGGGTGAGCCGGGTCCGGATGGCCCGGGCGGTGCAGATGATTCGGGGGGCCCGGATGTGGGTGGTTCGGGTGGCCCGGGCACGGGCGGGCTCGGTGGCCCGGGCGCGGGCGGGCTCGGTGAGCTGGGTTCGGGTGGCCCGGACGGTGTGGGTGGGCTGGGGGATTCGGGTGGCCCGGGTGTGGGTGGTTCGGGTGGCCAGGACGGCGTGGGTGGCTCGGGTTCGGGCGGCCCGGGTGGGTGGGGTCAGCGGGCCGGTGGTGTGCGGAAGCCGCGGGCCAGCAGTTCCGAGCCGTAGCCGGTGCCGCCGCCGGTCTCCGCGCCCAGCCGTACGCCGCCGAGGTCGTAACCCGTGCGCAGCACGTCCTCGTGGTCCGCGGCCAGCACCACCCGCCGCGTGCTGTGTCGGAACTGGAGCACCTGCCACCGGCTGCCGACCGCGAACCGCGGCAGGTGGTCGGGGTGGACGCGATCGGCGATGACGGTGGTGAAGCGGCGGGCGGACGCGGGGCCGGACGGTCCATCGACCGCCGCGACGGGGCCGCTCGCCGTGGCGGGGGCCGGTGCCCCGTAGGCCGGGTCCGCCCCGGCACCCGGTGCCACCCCCACCTCAGGCCCGGGAGCCTCCGTCACCTTCGCCCCCTCAGGCCCGGGAGCCTCCGTCACCTTCGCCCCCTCAGGCCCGGGAGCCTCCGCCACCTCAGGCTCAGACACCCCCACCACCTCCGGCCCAGCAGGCGCCACCACCTCCACCGCGACCAGCTCGTAACCGCCGCTCTCGGTCTCCACGCTGGTCAGGCCGGTGACGATGGCGGTGCGGGGCGCGGTGTGGACCGCCGGCAGCTTGCGGAAGGCGATGCTGAAGGCCAGCCACGCCGCCGCGCCCTGGAGCGGCAGCCAGCCGGCCGCAAGGACCAGCACCAGCCACCGCGGGGCGTCCAGGGCGAGGGCCGCCGCCGCGGGCGCGACCGCGACGACCGCCAGCACGTACGCGCTGATCCGCAACAGCCGCGACTCGGACCGCAGCCGGCGCGCGGCAGGCGGGTACGGTGCGTCGATCCCCGGCCCGGCGCCGCCGTCGCTCAGCATGGCTCCCCCTCGCCCCCACCGGCCCCCGCCCCCGGGTCCGGCAGCCCCGTGTCCGTATGCGTCGTGTCCGTACGCGCCGACCCCGGCAGGTCCGGGCGGCGGGCCCCATTGTCGCCCGCCGGTGGTGGCCGGGCCAGGGTGGGTGCGCCTGGTCAGCGGGGTGGGTGGGGCGGTCCTTGCGCGGCCCTTGCGCGATCCTGGCGCAGGGGCCGGTTTTGAGTGGGCCGCAGGGGCTACCCGACAGCCATGAGCACGGAACAGAGTTCGGCGCGGGTGGGTGTGCACGTCTGTGGGTGTGACTGGGACGACGCGGACGCGGTGTTCCGGGTGTTGCGGGCCGCCTTCCCGGCGACCGCGGCCGACGAGTGGCCGGACGGGGGGCGGCCCGTCGACACCCAGTCCGACCGGCCCGTGGTGTGGTCGATGACGGTCGACACCCGCGAACCCGGCGCACAGGCCCCCGCCTCCCGCCTCACGGAGCCGGTCAACGTCGATCTCTACGGCACGGAACCCCCCATCCACCAGGTACGCGACGTCCTCGGCCGGCACTTCTCGGTGGCCGCCGAAGAGGCCGTCCCCGGCGACCAGGAGATGGAGGTCCGGATGCGCCTCGGCCCGACCGGCTGAGCCCCGGGCCGCGCGAGGCCGCGACGCCGCGACCACGCCGCCCGCGCTGGTCGGACGGTGGTGCGGTGGCAGTGGCTGGCTGGGGGCGTTCCGTCCTACGAGACGGGCGCGGCGGGGGCGCTCGGTGGCGCGTGGTGGCACGGCGGGGCGGGTGGACGGTTTACGGTACGAGGCTTTGCCGCCTTTTCGTGGCGGTCAACTCCCGTGTGGGAGAAGGTGGTTGGTGGGTGAAGCGGCCGGTCGTGGGTGGGCCGGCCGGTTGGGTGTGCCGGCGGATCGCGGATGATGCGAGCCCCCGGCCCGCTCCTGTGCACCCCTGGCCAGGGGCGGACAACGCATCGGACGGCTATTGAACATGGGCGACGGTTCTTTGTAGTTTGCTCGCCACGCCCAGCCGGGCGGACGCGGGTGCGCGCGGGGCCCTGGGGCCGCGGGCCCGCCGCCAACTGGCCAACCCACCCAACCGGCCCCCACCCAACCGGCCAACCGGCCACCCACCCGGCGGGGACACCCAACCGGCCACCCACTCGGCGAGGTCATCCACTCAGCGAGGTCATCCACCCAGCGGGGCCACCCACTCGGCCGGTACACCCACCCAGCGGGGCCGGTCCCGTCGGTCAGCAGTCGGAGGTCGGACCATCCGGGGCGCGAGGCGCCCCGCCACACCGGGCCCGCCGCGCCCCAGGCCGGCGGGCCGCACCAGGTCAGACCAACACCCAGCAACCCACCCCAGCTAGCGACACGGAAACCAGCATGGTCATAGGCAACACCCCGGGCGCCATCGGCTGTCCGGGCCACGAATCCACCCCGTCCGGGCCCGCGCGGCACCGGACACCCGCACCGGGTAGCGGGGTCGTCCGATGAGGGCAGGACCGGACCGGCTGGTCCTGCGCGAGGGCGGCCCGTTCCGCCTGGTGTGCCTGCCGTACGCGGGCGGCTCCGCCAGGTCCTTCAGCGGACTGGTGCGCCAGGTCACCGAGGACTGGACGGTGGTCGCCGCCCAGCCACCCGCCGAGCAGGACGACGGCAAGGCGCCCGACCTCAACGAACTCGCCGACCACTACGCGCAGTTGCTCGCCGAAGACCTCGCCGGGCCGGGCATCGTCCTCGGCCACAGCCTGGGCGCGGCCGTCGCCCACCGAATGGCCCTGCGGCACGCGGCCCGCTGGCCGGCCACCCTGCACCTCGTGCTCTCCGCGCCGCTGCGGCCAGGGCCGCCCGTCTGCCAGGTCGCCGGGCTCGACGACCCCTCGCTCCTGGCGGTGGCCAGATCGCACGGCATCGTGCCGGACCTGGGGGTGCCCGACGAGGTGGTGGCCCGGATGCTGCTGCCCGAACTGCGGCAGGACCTGGCCGCGCTCGGCACGGCCGGCTGGGCGCCCGAACCGGTGCCGGCGCCGGTCCATCTGCTGGGCGGCACGGAGGACCGGACCAGCCCGCCGTTCGTGCTCACCGAACTCGCCGACCAGTTGGCCGCCCGGGACACCCGCTGGGTGCGCGGCGGGCACCTGTTCGTGATGGACCAGCCCGAGGAGACGTTCGCCGCGCTCCGCAAGATCGCCGGCTGCCCGCCGGGCCGCCGCCCCGCAGTCGCCCCCGCCCCCGCCGTTTCGCTCGTCGCCGAGCCGCTTGCCGAACCGTCCCCCGAACCACCCGTCGTCGCGTCCCCCGCCCCCGAACCGCCCGACGCGGCCACCGCCCCCAGCGCTTCGTGACGCCCGACCCGTCGTGACCTGCGGCGCGTCGCGGCCGGTGGCTGCGCGCCCGCGTCCGCCCGTGTGCCAGGCGGTGGCCCGTGCCGGGGTCACCGCCGGCGGCCCCGCCCCGGGGGGGGGGGGGGGGGGCCGGCGGGGGGGGCGGGGGGGGGGGCCCGGGCCCGCCCGAGGGCCGGCGGCGCGGGAAGGAGCAGACCGGTGGGTGACGACAGGGACGAGGTCGAGGGCGAAGGCCGAGCTGCGGCGCAGCGCGGCCGGCGGCGCGGCCAGGGGGAACTGGAGGCACAGGTGATGCGGGTGTTGCAGGGAGCCGGCGAGCCGGTGACCGCGGCCCAGGTGCAGCAGGCGCTCGGCGGCGACCTCGCGTACACCACGGTCGTCACGATCCTGACCCGTCTGCACGGCAAGCACACCGTGACGAGACGGCGCGCGGGCCGCTCGTTCCTGTGGGCCCCCGCGGCCGACGAGGCGGGCCTCGCGGCGCAGCGGATGCGCCGGGTACTCGACGGCCACAGCGACCGTGACGCCGTACTCGCCAGCTTCGTGTCGGGCCTGTCGGCCGAGGACGAACGGCTGGTACGGGAGTTGCTGCACGGTACGGGTGCGGACGGGGTGACCGCCGCGCTCGCCCCGCAGGACCCCGCTGACGCGCCGCTCGGCGACGTACCGGGCGGCGCCCCGGTGTTCCCCGACACCCCCCAGGAACAGGAGCCGTGAGGTGGGAGTCTTCGTCGTGCTGCCACTGGTGCTGCCGCTGACGGCGTGGCCGATATCGCGCCTGGCCGAACGCCGCCTGCACCCCCGCACCGCGACCGTCCTGCTGACCGCGGTCGGCGCGATCCTCGCGGTGTGCAGCACGCTCTGCCTGGCCCTCCTGGTAGTGGTCGGCACCGCCCAGGTCCCCGGCAACCCCCTCCCCGACGGCTGGGCGGCCCCCGAGGTCCGCGCGGCCGTCCCGTACGACGAGAACGTGGGCTTCGCAGCGATCGCCGTCCTGGCCGCAGTCACGACGGCCTGCGGCGCGACGCTCTGGCGCCACTACCGGGTACGGGGCGCGGCCTGGCGAGCCCTGGAGGGCCTGCCGGCACAGCCGGCGCCGGGCGAGAGCCTTGAGCTTGCGAAATCCCTTGCGGTGGCGGGGCGTTCGACTTCCGGGGAGGGGTTGGAATCTGCGGAGTGCTCTGCTCCAGGGGGGCGATCGGCTGCGGCAGTGGGGGCTGCGGTGACGGGTCGGTCCGTGGTGGCGGACGGGCCGGTTGAGCACCAGGCCGCCTCCGCCGGGGGCACCACGACGCCCGGCCGCCCGGAGACCACGGCGGCGGTCGTACGCGATGAGGATACGGATGAGGCCACGGGGGTACGGGGCGAGACCACGCCCACCCGCCCCCCAGCAACGGCCCTCCCCCAAGTAACGGTCCTGCCGGACGAGTTGCCGTACGCGTACGCACTACCGGGCAGCTCAGGCGCGGGCCGGGTCGTGGTCTCGGACACGATGCTGGCCGGTCTGACGGAACCCGAGCGCCAGGCGCTGATCGCCCACGAACGGGCCCACTTGGCCGCCCGCCACCACCGCTACCTGCTGGCCTCCCGACTGACGGCGAGCGCCAACCCGTTCCTGCGCCCGCTGTGGACCGCGGTGTCGTTCAGCGCGGAACGCTGGGCCGACGAGGAGGCGGCGCGCGAGGTGGGCAACCGGCGCGTGGTGGCCACGGCGGTCGGCAAGGCGGCCCTCCTCTCGGCCCCCGCCCCGGCCCCCGGCATCGCCGGCTTCGCCAGCACGACCACCCCCGGCCCCATCCCCCGCCGCATCGCAGCCCTCCTCTCCCCCGTCCCCCCAACCCGCCTGTGGCCCCCCGCAGACGGCTCCCTCTACGCAGCGGCCCTCATCGCAGCAGCGGGCACGGCAGCCTCAGCCCTGTCCTCGCTGAACGCGGCGGTGGCACTGATTGTGGTGTTGAAGGCGGCTACTTCGTTGTGAGCTGGGGGTGGGGGGGTGGGTGCGGGTGCTTTGCGGGGGGGTGTTGTGGACTCTCCAGGGCTTATGACGACGAAGCAGCGGCGGTCGGGTTGTTCGGCACCCAAGCGTTGCGAACCCTCCAGGGCTGATGACGACCACCCCAACGGATGCCGAGCAGACCCAGCAGCTCATGTTGCGAACCCTCCAGAGCCTATGACGACCGTGGTCCGCGGTGGGCAACGTGCGCTCGATCCACGGTTGCGAGCCTTCCAGGGCTGATGACGACCGGGCCGCCCAGGACGAAAGGCCCCGGTCACGTACGGGTTGCGAGCCCTCCAGGGCTGATGACGACCCCGAGGGTAAAACCCCAGGTCACACGCATATTGCCACCCCCTCGCGGCAGCATTTTTGCAGCGATCCGCCGGTAATGCATCACCCCAGGTCACAGAGCCAGCAACAACCCGCGATCGGGCGTGCTGCCTCCCACGTTAGGGCCGACGGTGGGCCGTCTCCCGTGCTGCGAGCTAGACGCCCCGCTGCGCAAGCAGAACCCGTGCTCGGTCGCGGGTGTGGCGGGCCGTGTTGTTGGCTTGGTGGGGGGCCAGGCATTTGACGGCGGACCGGACTCGGTCGTCCACGCGGCCCGAATGCATCGCCGGGTAGTCATCGAGTACGCGATTCCACGTAGCGCACGCGGCGTCCAGGTGGCCAATTGCCAACTGCCGCTCGGCCAACAGTCCTCCGAAAATCAACCCCGAGCGGTGACTCTCGCCAGGCCCACGCAGTTTGAAGTGCTCGTGAAGGGACTCCACACTGCCTTTGGTGTCACCCAGTTCATGGCGCACCTGCGCCGTCGCGTACGCCAGCGTCGAGTAGTTGAAGCCGCCATGGGCCCCGCCTGGACTCGTGAGCTTGTCGAGTGCTCGTTCCGTTTCGTGCAGGCATTCCATGGCGGACCCCTTGG
This sequence comes from Streptomyces sp. HSW2009, assembly GCF_040240285.1. Classification (NCBI taxonomy): domain Bacteria; kingdom Bacillati; phylum Actinomycetota; class Actinomycetes; order Kitasatosporales; family Streptomycetaceae; genus Streptomyces; species Streptomyces sp. HSW2009. Next base: position 13,267 of record NZ_JBEHZD010000027.1, read on the forward strand.
AGCCGGCGAGTGCATGACCGTGCGCTTGCTGGCCAGCCATGAAGGCTCGCATATAGGGGGTCGAGATCGGGGCCGTGTCAGCGGCGGCATTTGCGTATCGGGCGGCAATGGCGCCATGGCCCAGGTTGGCTGCCTGCACGCTGATGCCGCGGAGGATGTGGCAGTACGCCATGTGATCGTCAGCCGCGCCCGCGAGTTCCAATCCCTTGACGTAGTACCTCTGGGCGAGACCATGCGCACCCTCGTCCATCGCCATCCACCCGGTGAAGTAGCAAGCCATCGAAGCTGCCGTCAGCATCGCCTTACGGACGGATTCCGTAGCCGTCGCACGGAGGTATGGGGCCACGGTGTTCGTCAGGAATGCACTTGCCATCGGGCGGGCGTACTGACCACCCACTTCTCCGTCGATGACCTTCAACCGATCGATCATCGCATTCACTGAACTCACTTCGGCCTGGCCAATCCGCGCGTGTGGATTGACCTGAACCGCGTGCGCCCGTCCGGTCCCGTCGTGCCATGCAGGAATGGTGAGTGCTACGGAGGCGATCCCCGCCCCCACGACAGCACGTCGTGTTGCATCCACGTGCATCCTCCCGAGGTCACTCGACCCGCCTTACGGCACTATCCGGCAGTTCCACGGTTAGACGCCACGCTTCGCAAGCAGCGCCCGCGCCCGGTCGCGGGTGTGGCGGGCGGTGTTGTTGGCTTGGTGGGGGGCGAGGTGTTTGACGGCGGACCTTACCCGGTCATCGACTCGGTTTGAGTGCATGGTGGGGTAGTCGTCCAATACGCGATTCCACGTTGCGCACGCGGCGTCCAGGTGGCCGACGGCTAGTTGGCGTTCGGCTAGAAGGCCGCGGAACATCAGGCCCGAGCGATTGCTGTCTGAGGGACCACGTAGTTTGAAGTGATCGTGGAGAGACGACACACTGCCCTTGATGTCGCCCATTTCATAGCGCACCTGGGCCACGTGGTAGGCAACAGTAGAAACGCTGTAGCCACCCGTCACATAGCTGGTGGGACTGCTTGCCTGGTCCATGGCTCGTTCCGTCTCGCGGAGGCTTTGCAAGGCGGACTGCTTGTCTCCCACCATGGCGTAGCCGTGTGCTTGTTGGCCAGTCATGAACGCACGCTTGCGAGGTGTGGGTTCCACCACGGATGCCGCGGCGGCGTTGGCGTACCTGGCGGCTGCTAGGCCATGGCCCAGGTTGGCTGCCTGTACGGACATGCCACGGAGAATGTGACCGTATGCCGTGTGATCACCTGCGGCTCCGGCAAGCTCCAGCCCTTTCACGTAATACCGTTGAGCAAGGCCATGGAGCCCTTCGTCCATCGCCATCCAACCGGTGAAATAGCAGAACATTGACGCGGAACTCAACATCGCTTGGCGGCTGTCCGAAGAGGCGGATGCCCTGAGGTACGGAACGACAGTGTTGGTGAGGAAGGCACTTGCCATCGGGCGGGCGTACTGGCCGCCGAACTCTCCGTCGATGTTTCGTAGGTGATTGACCATCGCATTGACTGAGTCGACTTCGGCCTGTCCGATGTGCGCGTGCGGGTTGCTCTGAACCGCATGTGCCCGACCGGCGACCTCCGACCATCCCGGAATCGTGAGGGCGACCGAGAAGAGACCCACTCCTAATGCGCGTCGTCGTGTTGCATCCACCTGCACCCTCCCCAGGTCAATCAACTCGTCCACCACATCAGTACCCGTACGCGCGTGCGAGCTATCCTCAGGCTCCGGGAAGCCGGCGTCCGCGCAGGTGAGGGAGCGGCCCAGACCTCGGGCCAGGGCCTCTACTACGAGTGATCGCGATGCTTGATCGCGCGGCACCACACCCTTCTTCACCCACAGCCACGCCGCCTGTGAGCTGTAGGACCGCTTGGTCCCCCGCTCGGTGCCTACCTGATTGACCTTTCGGGCCAGTTGCTCGTACGTCCACTCGGCCTGACGGACCAACCGTTGCAGCTTTTCGTTAGGCGCCTGATCACCCATGGATCTCCCCTAAATTGACAGGAGTTGAGAGGGGTTGAGATCGACACGGTACCGCTGTCTGTAGCTGTCCGGTTGCCTAGAGCGAGAAGAGGGGGAACCTCACCGCGAGGAAGAGGCAGGCGGCGGAAGCCGCCATGGCACCCCTGGTCCCATCAAGATGGTGATCGGTGATCGGCTTGGCCAAGGACCTGAGCACGCTCTTCGACAGTTTTGCCACCGAGGCATTCCGGCTGGAAACCCTGGACGACTACGGCAAGTCGGGCAGCGTGGAGGCGTACGGCCTGTTTCGCGAAGGTCGGGAGAAGCCGGCTGACTGCAACGCCGACTGATAAGGAGGCCGTACGTGCTCTTGGACGGTGAGGACTGGACCGCCAAGGTTCAGGGGTTCAAGCGGGAGGCGTGGCGGCTGGAGACGCTGCCCTGGTATCGGGTGCCGAGTGAGGACGGGGATATTCGGGAGTTCCTGGCCGGGCAGCGGCTGGATGCGCAGAATTACTCTTCCGGATACACCGAGGGCCTGAAGCGGATCAGGGCAGAGGGGCGTTCCAAAGGGCGCGTACACATCGTCACGCGGCCCCTGACGGATTACCTTCGGTTCGAGTTCATGTACTACGACGTGCATGAAGCCGCCGGCGACGCGATCCGCATCCTCGACGTAACGGACCGGCCCAACCCCCTTGAAGGCGTGCAGGACTTCTGGCTCTTTGATCAGTCCGAGGTGGTCCTCATGAACTACGCGGAGGACGGGACGCAGATCAGCCGGGAACTGTACGAGGGAGACGTCGAACCGTACGTCGCGTACCAGCGCATTGCGCTCGCGGAATCGGTGCCGTTCAGGGAGTTCGTACGCCGTTGGCCAGCGAGTCTGGTGGGTTAGTTCGGCAGGCCGTGAGCGATGGTCATCGCCACGTCGTCATGTGACCGCGCCGGCGTGTCGGGCGCGGAGGGGCAGGCCCCGCCGGAGCGGTCGCAGCAGTGCCCTCGCCCACCGCCAGTAGTGCGATGGTGGGCCCTCCAGGTTAGAGGCGACTTCGTGGGTGGCCCGCTGGTTCCCGCGCCAATGCCCGCACGCGGAGCGCGCATACGGAGCTCCGTAGTAGTGCTTGCTGGTTCATGGGCATGGCATCCGCTGCCCACCAGAGGCTCGGTTCAGGACTCAAACATGGTGTGCGGTAGAGAACATGCGTCCGATTCTAGAGCGGTGTGCGAACAGCTACGCTGCGTCTCGGTTTCCCGTTCGTGCAACTCTGCACCCTTGCTTCCCTTGCTGTGCGCTCGGAATGATCGGACAGGCACTTGGCCACGAGGAAGGGAAGACAGTGAAGGTCACCTTGCTTGCGACGTCATGCGACAAGAAGGACTGCCCCACCATCTACAAAACTGATCGGGACACAGTCCTTGTGCAGGGGGAGACTCCTGCGGATCACGGTCTGACGATCCCGGTGCACGAATCACTCGTGGAGATCCCGATGGATCTCATCAGGAAGGCATTCGGTGGCCGTATTGGCTAAGGACTTGGGGGCCCTCTTCGATGAGTTCGCCACCGAGGCGTTTCGGCTGGAGACCCTGGATGACTACAGCAAGTCGGGCAGCGTAGATGCGTATCGCCTGTTCTGCGAAGGTCGGGAGAAGCCGGTCGATTACAACGCTGACTGGCTCGACGAGGTCAAAGCCCACGTGGACGCCGGGCGACGTGTCTATCGCGTCCACATTTTGACGCGGCCCCTGACCCCCTACCTGCGCTTCGAGCTCGGTTGGGGATATGTCACGAACGCCACGGCGGGCGAGGAGTTCTTCATCCTCGATGTGACAGATCGCGGCAATCCCTTGCCCAATGTCGGGGATTTCTGGCTCTTCGACTCCACCGCTGCGGCTCCCCTGCACTACGGGGAGGAAGGCGACTTCATCGGGAGCGAGGTGTTGTCGGGAGAGCGAGGGCCTGAGTACGCCGCCTACCGGGACAAGGCCCTGGCCCATGCCGTGCCGTTCGTTGACTGGTGGGCAAAGTACCGAGAGTGAACCGTTCTGAGCTGGGCACAGCGTTGCGGGTGCTACGACAAGCCTCTTGCAAGGAAGCGAAGGCGGTGGCCCGCAGCGCTGTCATGTCCGCTAGCAAGCTAAGCAAGATCGAAACTGGGAAGCTCGCCCCAAGTGCTGACGACGTAGATCGAATCCTGACAGCTATCGGTGTCTCAGATGACGCCAAAGCGGAATACATGGAGGCAGCGCGGGCGGCTGCCACAGAAGCCACGGCATGGCGCCTGATCCAGCGAGCGGGGCTACACAAGGCGCAGAAGCAGCTACAGGCCATTGAGGCCCGTATGAGCATCCTGCGACTGTTCCAACCAGCTTTGATGCCGGGTCTACTCCAGACTCCGGAGTACATGCGGTCTATTCTGTCCCGTCACGACGACCTGACTGAGGAATCCGTGCGGCGCACGATAAGCGCCCGCCTGGAGCGACAGCAGGTGTTGTACGACACAAGCAAGACTCTCCAGTTCGTCATCACGGAGCCGGTGCTGCGTTGGCTTATCGTGCCGCCGCTCGTCATGGCTGGTCAATTGGACAGGATGATCAGCCTGTCCCGGCTACCCAATGTCCAGATCATGGTCGTGCCCCTGGCCGGGCCCAAGCGCGATATTCCTAACCATGCCTTCGTCGTCAGAGACGACCGTGCTGTGTCGGTGGAGACGGTACACGCTGAAATAGTGGTTACTGACCCAAAAGATGTTTCCCTCTATCTGGCAAAGTTCGATGGGTTCGCCGAGAGTGCGATCGTCGGGGGCGAGCTGAGAGCCTTTCTGGAGAAGGTTAGAGACGACCTGTTGCGGCAACAGGAAACTGGTTAGGTTTCGCACCCTGCCGGTTCGATGATGTCTCCATGTCGATCGAACCGAGAATCCACGGGTGGAAAGGCCCGCCAGGGTGGCGGACGAATCAGGTCCTCATTCAGCCGGGATTCCTACCCCGTGTGGCTGAACAACCGATCGACCTGTCGCAGAAGCGGAGCCGATGCCAGCTCTGCGCATTCTCGTCTCCGACCTCACAGGAAGGCACACCCATGCCAGGAACCGACCTGTACAGCCTGCCCATCGACGGAGTCACGTTCCGTAGCGCGTGTGGAGGTAACACGCATCCGGACGGGGAATCCTGCGCCACGCTGGCGCAGATTGGGCCCGATGCCTGGGCGTTGGGTGACAGTAAGCGGCCCGGGGCGGAGCCGTTGCGGTTCACCACCGCCGAATTGAATGCGGCGGGCATTGACCCGGTGCGCTTCGGTAACTCGGCCTGACGGCCATTGTCGGTGTCCGCCGGCTCTGGTCCGATGCTCGTCGGGAGCCGGGGCCGGTCGGGCATTTCCCCTCGTCCCTCTGCGCTGAACGGGAACGAAAGTTGCACCACCACGGCTATCTGTGGACCGGCTCGAAGCAACGCTTCGACGAGGAAGCGCTGCGACGGCCTCCCCATCCTGATGCTCCGCCGCCAGAGGTCAGGCCAGAATTGATGCAGCGGTATCGCGAAGTGAAGTCATCTTTCCCCGTTGTGGACCTTCCGCCGCTTGAGACGGCGTACTGGCTGATCAAGCCGAGGGCGTTGATTCGAAGTACGTGGGAGGAGCCGAAAGAAGCTGCGGATTGGCTGCGGGAACGGCTTGCTGAGTACGTACCCCGGTTCGCTTCCGGAGGGGACCATGATCTGACGCGGCTTGCACGGCTGGGTGAATCCGCTGCCGAGCAACTCGCGTGGGGCGGCGACGTGTCCTACGGCTGTTACCTCGAACAGCCGTCGTTCCTGTCCCTGGCCTTGGTGTGTTGTTCGCCAAATCGCGCCAGGCCGGAACTGACCTGTCCGGAACGGTGACCCCGCCCCATTTTCTCCACAGCCCCCCGCCAGGGGAAAGGGCTGCCCGGCCAGGGGGCGGGTCCGGGCAGCCCCGTATGGGGTGGGCTGGCTGCTCCGGGAGGGGAGGACGCAGCCCGGGGCGGGTTGGTGGCCCGCCAGGGTGAGGGGGCGGTGGGGCGCCGGGGCTTGGGCCCGCAGTCGTCCGCGGGTCCGTGGCTGTCGTACCGGCAGCCTCCGCCCCTCACCCGCTTCGTCAGACGTTGACGCCGAAGTCCGCCGCGATGCCGGCCAGGCCCGACGCGTAACCCTGGCCCACCGCGCGGAACTTCCACTCCGCGCCGTTGCGGTACAGCTCGCCGAAGACCATGGCCGTCTCCGTGGAGGCGTCCTCGGAGAGGTCGTAGCGGGCGAGTTCGACGCCGTCGGCCTGGTTGACCACGCGGATGAACGCGTTGCGGACCTGGCCGAAGCTCTGGCCGCGGGACTCGGCGTCGTGGATGGAGACCGGGAAGACGATCTTCGTGATGTCGGCGGGGACCGCGGCGAGGTTCACCTTGACCGCCTCGTCGTCGCCGTCGCCCTCACCGGTGAGGTTGTCGCCGGTGTGCTCGACCGAACCGTCGGGGCTGGTCAGGTTGTTGTAGAAGATGAAGTGCCGGTCGGAGGCGACCTTGCCGCTGTCGTTGCACAGCAGCGCGCTGGCGTCGAGGTCGTAGTCCGTCCCGGTGGTCGTCCGCACGTCCCAGCCGAGGCCCACCACCACGGCCGTCAGGCCCGGGGCCTCCTTGCTCAGCGAGACGTTGCCACCCTTGGCCAGCGAAACACCCACGACGTGTCCTTCCCCTGATGCCCTGCGTCGACTGTCGGATTAAATCTACAGCAGTGTAGAAGTTTGGTGCGTGCCCGATTCCGATCGCGGCTTCGATCTCGATTCCGACCCTTGCCTTGATCTCGGTCTCGGTCTCGGCCTCGGTGCCGCCGCGCCCCGCTTCGCCGCCTACCGCTCGGCTCGCCGCAGCCGCAAGCGCACCCCAGAACCGTGACCCACTCCCCGAACCAGGATTACCGAACCACGAATACCGAACCACGAACCCCGTACCCCCACCCCAACCCACCGCGTGCGCCGCACAGTACGGGAAAATCAGCCGCCCGCACCCCCTCCGGCGGAGAACCGACGGACACACACCCAACCCGGCGCGCCAGCCACCCGCCACCGCACCCCACTCCAACCCCACTCCAACCCCACTCCAACTCCACCCCACCCCCCGCACCTCACCCCACCCCCATGCCCAGGCCGCGCGCCAGCGCCTACCCCGCCTCCCCCCAAGCCTCCTCCTCCGGCCACCCCATCAACCTGGCGCCGATCACGGCAGTTTGGAGGGTGTAGCGGTGGACCGGGTCGCTGGGGTCGGCGCCGGTGAGTTTGTGGATGCGGTCGAGGCGGTACGTCATGGCGCGCACACTCAGGGACAGGCGGCGGGCGGCCACCGCGGCCACGCACCCCGTGTCGAAGTAGGCGACCAGGGTTTCCAGGAGCGGTCCGGCGCCGCCGCGGGCCTGTTGGAGGGGGCCGAGCACGGTCCGTACGAGGTCGGTCATGGCCTGTCGGTCGCGGCTGAGGACCGGGTAGACCAGCAGGTCAGCGGCGTGCAGTACGGGATCGTCGAGGTTCACCCGGGCGGCCAGGTCGAGCGCGTTCAGGGCCTCCTCGTAGGAGTGTACGACGCCGCCGACGCCGGGGTGGGCCCGGCCGATCGCCACCCGCCCGCCGTCGGTCGCCGCGTACGCCTGCTTCGCGAAGTACTGGAGCACGTCGGGTTCGTCGCTGGGCGCGATGCAGATCAGGCGGCCGTCCTTGGTGGTGAGCAGGATGCGCCGGTCGCCGAACCTCGCCAGCAGTGAGGATTCGATTCTGCGGGTCACCGGATAGCCGTCGTCGTACGGCTCCGGGCCCTGCGCCACGGCGACCGCGTGCGCGTGTGCGAGGAGGAGGCCGAAGCGTTCGGCGCGTTCGGCGAGCCGGCCGAGGTCGCTGCGCCCGTACAGCAGGTCGTCGATGAACTCCCGGCGCGCGGCCTCCTCGCGCCGCACCGCGAGCCGCTGCGCCCGCTCGTGGCCCTCCGCGAACGCGTCGACTGCCTGGGTGAGGGCGGCCAGCAGGTGGCCGGCGTCCGCCTGCGACACCTGCGGGTGGACGGCCTGCGCGGTGGTCAGGTGGGCGTGGACCAGGGTCCGCAGCCCGATGCCCGCTTCCGCGGCGCGTTCGCCCCGCTCGCGCAGGGCCTCCAGCTCGTCCCTGACCAGCCGCCGGCCGGTCGTGCACGCGCTGGTCAGGATCTCCGCGCAGCCCGCAAGGTAGTCCTCGGGTATGTCGCGCTCGGCCATCGTTCCTCCGCTCCTCGCGCGGCCTCGTTCCCTGGTGGCGCGCGGAAAACAAGGGTGACACGGGGCAGGGTGGCGGCACGCGACCGGCATTAAGAACCCGTAAAGACTGCCGGTCACCGGCAATGTGGGCTCGCGCGCGCGGCTGTCACAATGGGGTGGCCGGCACGAACGAGATCAACTGGTGCCGGTGGACGGAAAGGAACGCTCCGCGGCCCTTGGGTCGCGCTCCGACGTGGAGCGCGGCCCTGCGGCCCGCGGGGCACGACACTGCCGCGGCCGGCGGGGGGCGCCGCGACGGAGGGGGCTGACCATGGGCGAATTCCTGAGCGGGGCCGCCGGTCTGCCGACCGTGGTGTTCCGCGCGGCCCTGATGGTGGTCGTCGGCTTCTGGCTGTTGGTCCTGGTCGGCGGCGCCGAACACGACTCCTTCGACACGGACGTCAACGCCGACGCGCTCCACCTCGGCGGGGTGCCGGTGGCCGTCTCGTTCTCGCTGTTCGTCGTCTTCGGCTGGCTGTTCAGCTTCACCGGATCGGTGCTGCTCGCCGACTCGGGGATGCCCGGCGCGCCGCTGCTCTCGCTCGAAGCAACCCTGTTCGGCGCCTCGATCTTCTGCGCCTGGTGGCTGACGCGCCGCCTGGTCGGGCCACTGGCCCGGCTCTTCCCCGACGAACCCGGGCCGTCCCGGCAGGACTTCATCGGCCTGACCTGCACCATCCGCACGGGGCGGGTGGACGCGCGGTTCGGTCAGGCCGAGGTCACCGCCACGGACGGCTCCACGGCGCTGGTGCAGGTGCGGCAGCAGGACGGCGACCGGCTCGGACTCGGCAGTACGGGGTTGCTGTACGCGTACGACGACCTGGGCGAGTTCTTCTGGGTCGCCCCGTTCGACGCGGCACTCGATCCGCGCGGCTGATACGGCGGAGTGGCTGCCCTTTGCGGGGTGACCGGCGCTGCGGGCTGGCTGCCTCTGGAGGGTGGCTGGCTCGACGGGGGTAGCTGGTCCCCGGCTCTTGGCGCTGCCGCCCGACGCCTGCCGCCCGACGCCTGACGTCTGGCCTCTGACCTGCTGACCTCTTCGGTCCGCGCGGCGCTGGCACACCGAGCAACCCACAGCCACAGCGCCAGCACACCCACACCCCACACCCGACACCCCACACCCGACACCCCCACAGCACCGAAACACCCACACCCACCCACGTACACCCACCCACACCCGCGTACGCACACCCACTGACACACCCCACACCCACACCCGCGTACGTACTTCTCTCTCGGGGGACTTCTCATGGATGCCATCACGGTAGGCATCGGCGTGTTCGTCGCCGTCGTCCTGCTCATCGCGTTGACCTTGCTGTTCGTGATCAGTCGACTGTTCCGCAAGGTGGAGCAGGGCAAGGCGCTGATCGTGTCGAAGATGCGCAAGGTGGACGTCACCTTCACCGGGCAGGTCGTGCTGCCGGTGCTGCACAAGGCCGAGGTGATGGACATCTCGGTGAAGACGATCGAGATCTCGCGCACCGGCCGGGACGGGCTGATCTGTCGGGACAACATCAGGGCCGACATCCGCATCTCGTTCTTCGTACGGGTCAACAAGACCGTCGAGGACGTCATCAAGGTCGCGCAGGCCATCGGCACCGCCCGGGCCAGCGACAAGGCGACCTTGCAGGAGCTGTTCAACGCGAAGTTCTCCGAGGCGCTGAAGACGGTCGGCAAGCAGCTCGACTTCACCGACCTGTACACCAAGCGTGAAGAGTTGCGGGATCGGATCATCGAGGTCATCGGCACCGATCTGAACGGCTACAGCCTGGAAGACGCGGCCATCGACCACCTGGAGCAGACGCCGCTGGCCCAACTGGACAGCCACAACATCCTGGACGCCCAGGGCATCCGCAAGATCACCGAGCTGACCGCGGTCGAGCACGTGCGCACCAACGAGTTCCAGCGCAACGAGGAGAAGGAGATCACCCGGCAGAACGTGGACGCCCGGGAAGCGATCCTGGAGCTGGAGCGGCGGCAGGCGGACGCCGAGATCAAGCAGAAGCGCGAGGTGGACACCGTACGGGCGCGCGAGGAGGCCGAGACGGCGCGGGTGATGGAGGAGGAGCGGCTGCGGGCGCAGGGCGCATTCCTCAAGACCGAGGAGCAACTTGGCATCCAGCGCGAGAACCAGGCGCGCGAGGTGGCGGTGGCGCAGAAGAACCGGGAGCGGGTCATCGCCATCGAGAACGAGCGGATCGAGAAGGACCGGCTGCTGGAGGTCATCGCCAGGGACCGGGAGACCGAGCTGACCCGGATCGCCGCCGAGAAGGAGGTGGAGTCCGAGCGCCGGGAGATCGCCGAGGTGGTGCGGGAGCGCATCGCCGTGGACCGTACGGTGGCCGAGCAGGAGGAGTCGATCAAGCGGCTGCGGGCGGTCGAGGAGGCCGAGCGGCAGCGGCAGGCCGTGGTCATCGCGGCCGAGGCCGAGGCGCAGGAACAACTGGTCAAGGACATCAAGGCGGCCGAGGCGGCCGAGCAGGCGGCGCAGCACCGGGCGGCCGAGGAACTGACGCTGGCCGAGGCCCGTACGAAGACCGCCGACATGGACGCCCGGGCCAAGATGCGGCTCGCCGAGGGCATCCAGGCGGAGGCGGCGGCCGAGGGGCTGGCGGCCGTGCAGGTGCGGGACAAGGAGTCGGAGGTCATCGAGAAGGCCGGCCGCGCGGAGGCCGAGGCGATGGCGGCGCGGCTGAAGGCGGAGGCCGACGGGGTGCGCGAGAAGGCGCTTGCTGAGGCTGCGGCCATCGGTGAAAAGTTGAAGGCCGAGGCGGAGGGGCTGACCGAGAAGGCCGCGGCGATGGCCGCGCTGGACGAGGCGTCGCGGGCGCACGAGGAGTACCGGCTGCGGCTCGCCGCCGACAAGGACGTACGGCTCGCCGGCATCGAGGCGCAGCGGCAGGTTGCCGAGGCGCAGGCGGCGGTCATCGCGACCGGCCTTGAGGGCGCTGACATCAGCATCGTGGGCGGCGAGTCGGCCTTCTTCGACCGGCTGGTCGGGGCGATCTCGCTGGGTAAGAGCGTGGACGGGTTCATGCAGCACTCGCAGACGGCGCAGACGCTGGCCGGGCCCTGGCTGGACGGTTCGGCCTCGTTCACGGACGACCTGACGAAGATGCTCGGCTCGGTCTCGACGGCCGACGTGCAGAACCTGACGGTGTCGGCGCTGCTGATGAAGTTGATGCCGAAGGGGTCGGGGCAGCTCGATCAACTGCTGGCATCAGTAAGGCAGTTGGGGCTTGCTGACCTGCCGGTGGCGGAGTTGGTGGGGCGGGCGGACGCGGGGGCCGCGCAGGCGGGACCGCAGTTGGTGAAGCAGCCGGCTGGCCCGGCCGGCGCCGCCGCGCCCGTCTCGTAGCCGCGGCTTCGGCTGGCGGTGGGCCCGCCTCGTAGCTGCTGCTGCTTCGGCTGGCGCCGAGCCTGTTTCGTAGCTGCTGTTTCGGCTGGCGCCGCGCCCGCCTCGTAGCTGCTGCTTCGGGCTGGCGCCGGGCTCGCCTCGTGGTCGTGGGGTGGGCTCCCCTGGGTGGGTGGTTCCCTGTGCGGGGTGGCTTCCCCTGTGCGGGGTGGCTACCCGCGGGGTTGGTTACCCGCGGGGCCGGTTCCCTGTGGAAGTGGCGCCCCCGCGGGGCTGGCCACCGTGGGTTACGGGCCCGGGGCGCTGTCGGACGGGGGTCGGCAGTGCCCCGGCTGCGGGTTGCGGTGGGGGATGGAGAGTTGGGGCGTACGGGTCGGGGCGTCCGGTGCGTGAGGGGGCGGCGGGGTCGCCGGTGCATCCGGTGCGTCCGGGGCGTCCGGGCGGCCGGGGCGTGACGGGGTGTCGGCGGTCCGTCGGCCCCCCCCGCCCCCGTCGACGCGTACCCCGCACACACCAGCCACCCCCACTCACCCAAGCCGCGCCCCGCTGCGCGACCCACCCACCTATGGCGCCCCCCAACCACCCCGCTTGCGCCACCCCGCCGCACACGCCAACCACACCCCAGCGCCAGCCACCCACCCCCACGCCGCCAGCCACACGCCACGGCGCGCCCCGCGGGTCCCCGCGCACACCGTTCGTATGAGGAGTTGAGGAATCGATGGAGACCGGGACCGGGACCGGGACGGGAAGCGGGCTGGACGCCGGCACGTACGAGGTGTTGCGGGAGCGGCTGGCGGGGCGGGCGGGGGAGTTGGCCCGGCGGGCCGATGCGCTCAACGCATCGCGCGTCGCGGAGTTCGGCTCCACCGAGCTGACGCTGACCGGTACCGAGCCGGTGCGTACGGAGCGGCCGAGCACGGCCAGGGACGTGGTCGCCGTCGGGGAGTTGCTGCTGTTCGGGGCGACCGTCGCGGCCGGGCCCGAATCCGGGGACGCGGCCGTCGGCGAGGTGTTCTCGCTCTACGACCGGGAGCTGAACCCGCTGCCGGCCGGCGCCGCGCCCGGGCTCATCGACGACCCGGCGTTCGTGCGCGAGTTCGCCGCGCTGCACCGCTACTACCGGGCGGCCAGGCTGCGCCGGCTGCGGATCGTGGACGGCACGTTGCTGGCCGTCTTCCAGACCGGCGAGCAGCCCACCGACATCCGGGTGCTGCGCTGGTCGCTGGCGGCGGACGGGCGGGCCAGGTTCCTGGACGCGCGCGGCGAGCGCGACCACGTCTTCCCCGATCCGCACGACGTGACCTGGGTGGCCGCCACCCGCGACGACCACGTGCCGGGCCGCTTCCCGCACATCGCGATCGACGGCGGGCGGGTCTACGTCGCCACCGGCGGCGGCGCCCTCACCCTGAAGACCGAGAACGACACCGAGACCGGCGACGGCGTCTACCGCGAGCCGGTCGCCGAACCGCTGCAAGCCCTCGCCGACGCGGACGTCGCGTACGCCACCGTCGGGCCGCTGGTGCTGCTGCGGGTGCGCCCGTACAAGGAGGAGGACTGGCGGTACCTGGTCTTCCACACCGTCACGCACGACGTGCGGCGCATCGACGGCATCGGCCAGTCCTGCCAGCGGCTCCCGGCCGGCCAGGGCATCGTCTTCCCCGGCGGATACTGCCTGGCCACCGGCGCCGTGAAGACCTTCGACGCGGACACCACGGGGCTCGTCTTCGAGCGCGCGGTGCGCTCCCCGAACGGCGAGGACGTGCTGTACGCGTTCCACGCCCAGGACACGGGCGCCACCGCACACCCCACCGGCAGCACCGGGTCCCACAGCCCCACCGCACCCCGTGGCACCACCGGACCCCACAGCACCACTCCTCACCCCGGCACGGCTCCGCACACCGGTCACACCCTGCTGCTCTCGTACAACACCATCCGCGAGGAGATCGCCACCCCGCTGGCCTGCCAGGGGTACGCGCTCTTTGCCGACGGCACGCTGGTCGCGCTGCGGGCGCCGGCCGACGACGAGCCGGCGCGGGTGCACCCGGTGCAGCTCTGGCGCACCCCGTACACCTCCGACACCTACGCCGCCGGCGCCGCGGCCGGCGCCGGGCCGCTCGCCCGGATCGGCAACGCCGACCTGGTGCGCGGCATCTCCGAGTGCCTGTCGCTGGCCCGACAAGTTGCGGACACCGCGCCGACGGGCGAGATGTACCGGGCGTTGGTCGCCGCCTGCGGGCGGGCCGCCGACCGTTACCACTGGCTGGCCGACCCGGACGTGGGCGATCTGCGCACCCCGCTGGACGAGGTACGGGCCACGGCCGAACAGGTGCTGGCCGAGTTCGCCGCCGTGCAGGACCTCACCCGGCGGGCCGCCGAAGCGCTCGCCGAGTGCGCGGCGCACATCGCCCGACTGGTCCGCCGGGTACGCGGCGAGTCCCCGGCGACCGCCGCCGACTGGGTGGCCCGCATCGGCGAACTGCGGCAGGCGCAAGGCAAGTTGGAGACACTGAAGGAGATGCGGTACGCGGACGTCGAGCGGATCGACGCGCTCGCCGCTGACGTGGCGGGCGACATCGCCGCCACCGCGCGCCGCGCCGTCGCCTTCCTCCAGCGCGCTGACGCGTTCGCCGGCTACCGGGACCAGGCCGCCAGGCTCACCGCGGACGCCGAGGCGATCGACACGGTCGCCGCGGCCGAGCCGATCGCGGCCGAGGTGGCGCAGGAGACGGCCGGGCTGCGGCACGTCGCCGAGGTCATCGGCCGTCTCGACATCGACGACGCGACCGTGCGCACCGCGGTCCTGGAGCAGATCGCCGAGGTCACCGCGGGACTCAACCGGGCCAGGGCGACGCTGGACGCGCGCCGCAGGGAGCTGGCAGACCGCGAGGGACGGGCGGAGTTCGCCGCCGAACTCGCCCTGCTCGGCCAGTCCGTGGCCGGCGCGCTCGCCGGCTGCACCACGGCCCGCGAGTGCGATGACCAACTCGCCGCGCTGCTGCTGCAACTTGCTGACCTGGAGGCCAGGTTCGCCGACCACGAGGGGTTCCGCGACGAGCTCGACGCACGACGCGCCGAGGTCAGCGACGCGTTCGCGGCGCGCCGGCAGACGCTGGAGGACGCCGCGGCCCGGCGCGCCGCCGCGCTCGCCGAATCCGCCGGCCGGGTCCTGGAGACCGTGGCCCGGCGGGCCCTCGCACTGCCCGACCGCGAGTCGGTCGCCACCTTCTTCGCATCGGACGCGCTGGTCACCAAGGTCCGCCGGAGCGCGGACGAGCTGCGATCCGCCGGCGAGGGGCTGCGCGCCGAAGAGTTGGAGGGCCGGCTGAAGGCGGCGCGCGAGGACGCGTTGCGCGCGCTCCGGGACCGTACGGAGCTGTACGCGGACGGCGGCGCGACCATCCGACTCGGTGCCCACCGGTTCGCGGTCGGCACCCAGAGCCCCGAGCTGACGCTGGTCCCGGCCGCGGACGGCACCCTGGCCTTCGCGCTGACCGGCACCGACTACCGGGCCCCGGTCGCGGACCCGACGTTCGCCGCGACCCGCCCGTACTGGCAGCAGGCGCTGCCGTCGGAGTCGCCCGACGTCTACCGCGCCGAATACCTCGCGGCCCGACTGCTCGCCGAACACGGCGCGGCGACGCTGTCCGCCGCTACCCCCGACGGCCTCGCCGCGCTGGTCCGCGCGACGGCGGACGCGGCGTACGACGAGGGGTACGAGCGCGGCGTCCACGACCGCGACGCCACCGCGATCCTCACCGCGCTGCTCCGTCTGCACCGCGGCGCCGACCTGCTGCGCTACCCCGCGGCGGCCCGCGCGACGGCCGCCCTCTTCTGGACCCACGGCACGACGGAAGGCGCCCGCACGGCGTGGACCCGCGAGGCGACCTCACTCAGCCGCGCCCGGGCGACGTTCGGGGCGTCACCGGGTCTTACGCTGCTGACTCGGCAACTTGCGCATGCGGTGGGGGAGTTTCTGCGGACCGGGCCGCTTGTGGGGTTGGGTGAGGTGGGTGGCTCGGGTGGCTCGGGTGGCTCGGCGGGATGGGGTGAGTCGGGTGGGCCGGACGGCTTGGCGGGCTCGGGTGGATCAGGTGGATCAGGTCGGCCGGGTGGCCTGGCAGGGTTGGATGGATCGGGTGGGCTGGCTGGGTCTGCTGGGCTGGCTGAGTTGGCGGCCACCTACCTCGTGGAGGAGTTGGCGCGCGGCGGCGCGTTCGTGACCGGCCCGGCGGCGCGGGCGCTGCTCGACGGGTTCGGGCGTGCGGTCGCCGGCCCGGACGCCGCAGCACTCCCCTACTCCGCCGACGTGCGCGAACAGTTGGCGACCGGGGACGCGGCCGGCGCACACCGTCTGGTGCACGGCTGGCTGACGGCGTACGCGGCGACGCAGCGGGCCGAGGCGGGGCGGCCTGACGCCGGGCAGCCCGAAGCAGGGCGGTCTGGCGCGGGGCGGTCTGACGCCGGGCAACCCGGGGCGGGGCGGCCTGACGTGGGGCGGCCTGACGTGGGGCGGGCCGGGCCCGGCGACCTCGCCGAAGCCGTGGCGATCGAGCTCTGCCCCGAGCTGCCGCGCCGCGACGTACCGGACGCGGAACTGTCGACGCAGGTCACCGGGTTGCTGGGCACCCACCCCCGGGTGGCGGGCCGCGAACTCACCCTGCGCATTGACGAGTTCCACGCCCGTACGACGGACTTCGCCGCCCGCGTCGTGCCGGGCTTCCGTGCGTACCAGCGGCGCCGGGCCGAGCTCATCGCGGCCGAGCGCGACCGGCTGCGGCTGGCCGAGTACCGCCCGCAGGTGATGTCCTCCTTCGTCCGCAACCGCCTGGTGGACGACGTGTACCTGCCGCTGATCGGCGACAGCCTGGCCCGCCAGATCGGCGCCACCGGCGAGGCCAAGCGAGTCGACAGCAACGGCCTGCTGCTGCTCATCTCGCCGCCCGGCTATGGCAAGACGACGCTGGTCGAGTACGTGGCCGAGCGGCTCGGGTTGCTCCTGGTCAAGGTCAACGGGCCGGCGCTGGGCCACGGCGTCACCTCGCTCGACCCGGCCGAGGCGCCCAACGCGACGGCCCGGCGCGAGGTCGAAAAGGTCAACTTCGCACTGGCGGCCGGCAACAATGTGCTGCTCTACCTGGACGACATCCAGCACACCTCGCCCGAACTGCTCCAGAAGTTCATCCCCCTGTGCGACGCGACCCGCACGATGGAGGGTGTCTGGGACGGCGAGGCGCGCACGTACGACCTGCGCGGCAAGCGGTTCGCGGTGTGCATGGCGGGCAACCCGTACACCGAGTCGGGTCGCCGCTTCCGGGTCCCGGACATGCTCGCCAACCGGGCCGACGTGTGGAACCTGGGCGACGTGCTGACCGGCAAGGAGGAGGCGTTCGCGCTCAGCTTCGTGGAGAACGCGCTGACCTCCAACCCGGTCCTCGCGCCGCTGGCCGGCCGCGACCGCGCCGACCTGGAGCTCCTGGTCCGCCTCGCCGCCGGCGACCCGACGGCCCGGCGCGACCGGCTGGCCCACCCGTACGCACCGGCCGAACTCGATCGCGTCCTCGCCGTTCTCACCCATCTGCTCGCCGCGCGCGAGACGGTCCTCGCGGTCAACACCGCGTACATCGCGTCGGCGGCGCAGACGGACGACACACGCACCGAGCCCCCGTTCGGCCTGCAAGGCTCGTACCGCAACATGAACAAGATCGCCGCCCGCATCTCCCCGGCGATGAACCCCGCCGAACGCGAAGCGCTCATCGACGACCACTACCGCAGCGAGGCCCAGACCCTCAGCACCGCGGCCGAGGCGAACCTGCTGAAACTGGCCGGGCTCAGAGGCGTGCGCACCCCCGAACAGGCCGCGCGCTGGGCGGAGTTGTGCGCGGCGTACGGCGGGGGAGCGCGGACGGGCCCGGGTGCGGGCGTGAGCGCTGACCCGGGCGGCGCTACGGGCGCGGGCGCGGGTGGGCCTGTGGGCCCGGTACGTACGGGCGTGGGGGGGGGGGGGGGGGGGGGGGGGGGGGGGGGGGGGGGGGGGGGGGGGGGGGGGGGGGGGGGGGGGGGGGGGG
>NZ_JBEHZD010000270.1:0-10375 GCF_040240285.1 Streptomyces sp. HSW2009
CGGCCAGGTGGGCGGCGGTCATCTCCGGCGCCGTGTACTGCGAGTTGGGCCGCTCGGGCAGCAGGGGCGGCGCGCCGTCCAGGGCGCTGGGGGGCGTGATCCCGTAACCCGGGAGCGCGGCCGTGCCGTCCTCGCGGAAGAGGATGCCGCGCGGGTCGACCTGCCCGTGCGCGAGGCCCGCGGCGTGCAGCGCTTCGAGCGCGCTCGCCACCTCAAGGCCGATGTGGGTCGCGGCGCCCGGTTCGAGTCGGCCGTGGTCGCGCAACAGGCTGTGCAGCGACCGCGGTACGACCGGGTCCATCACCACCCACAGCGCGCCCGACTCCTCGAAGACGTCGTGCACGGCCAGCAGGTGGGAGTCGTGAGAGTCGTCCGGCACCGGCACCGTACGCACTTGACGGGACAGTCCACCGGACGCCCAACTCCCGTACGCAGCAATGGACTTGATGTCCGCCTTGGCGGCTGACCTCCCACCGGGCTTCCCGCCGGCGTCGAGCACGGGCGGGTGGAGCTGTTGGACGAGGACGGCGGTCCGCGCCGTGCGGTCGTAGCCGGACCAGTAGGTGGAGCCGGGCCGTTCGCCCCAGGCGGTGTGCAGCGAGTAGCGGTCGCGGAGGACGTCAGGGTGCGCGCCGGCCATGGGACCCCCGTCCTCCCCCGTGTGCGTCCGGCGTGGGCCACACCCGCCGGATGCGTGGAGGATAGCCCGGTACGGGGCGGAACAGCAGGGTTCGGCGGAACATCGGGCGGGGCGCACGGGGGTGCGGCGGGCGTCCGCCGGCACCCGGGCGTCCGGCGTACGAGGCCATCTGGCGCGTACGGAGCCGGCAACGGAGCCGCCTCACGTGCGGAGCCCGTCTGGCGTACGGAGCCACCTGGCGTACGGGGGCGCCCGGCGTACGAGTTGGCCACCGGCCCGCCCGCCGCCGCCCCGTCATGATCATCTAGGGTGCGCGGAAAGACTCACCCAGCAGACGAGTCAGCCAACATCGGCCAACAGGCGAGGGAGTGGGCGTCGTGTTCGGTTCTTCCGTACGGGTTCGGCGGGTTCTGGTCGGCATCACCACATCGGCCGCAGCGGGCGCGCTGGCGGTGACCGGTGCGCCGGGGGCCGCCACCGCGGCGGACTCGGGGGCGGCCGTGGACCGGCCCACCCAGGACGCGCTGGACGCCCTGGTGCGGGCGGGCATGCCGGGCGTGGCCGCCGAGACGCAGACGGCCGACGGGCGGAAGTGGTTCGGGTCCGCCGGGTACGCCGACACGGCGCAGCAGCGCGAGCGGACCGCGGGCGACCACTTCAGGGCCGGCAGCATCACCAAGACGCTGATGGCCACCGTGCTGTTGCAACTCGAAGCCGAGGGCGAGATCGACCTCGACGACTCCGTCGAGGAGTGGCTGCCGGGCGTGGTGGTGGGCGACGGGTACGACGCGGACGCCATCACCGTACGGCAGTTGCTCAACCACACCAGCGGCATCCACGACAGCGTGGAGACGCCGGAGTGGCAGCAGACCATGAACGGGCCCGGCTTCTTCGAGCACCGCTTCGACGTGAAGCGGCCGGCGGAGATCGTGGCGATGGCGCTGAAGTACCGGCCGTACTTCGCGCCGGGCACCGGCTGGCACTACTCCAACACCAACTACGTGCTCGCCGGCATGGTCATCGAGAAGGTGACCGGCGACAGTTACGCCCGCCAGGCCCAGCAGCGCATCATCGAGCCGCTGCGGCTGCGCCACACGTCCTTCCCCGGCACCGTCACCACGCTGCCGGCGCCGCACCCGGTCGGCTACTCCAAGCTGTACGCGCCGAACCCGGGCCCCGAGGTGTACGACGCCACCGAGTACAGCCCCACCTGGTCGGGCGCGACCGGCGAACTGATCAGCACCAGCGGCGACCTCAACACCTTCTTCCGCGCCCTGACCCGCGGCAAGCTGCTGCCGAAGCAGCAGATGCGGGAGATGTTCCAGACCGTGGAGACCGGCCAGCACTTCCGGTACGGGCTCGGGCTCATCGCCCGCGACCTGTCCTGCGGGACGACCGTATGGGGCCACGACGGCATCGTCTGGGGCTCCCTGACCAGCTCCGCCACCACCCGCGACGGCGCGCACTCGCTGACCTTCCAGATCAACGGCGACTGGCTGGCGGACGGCGCCCCGTACGAGAAGGTCTTCGACGCGGAGTTCTGCGCGCCGGGGCAGTCCATGACGAAGTGAGGACGTGACGTGCGGACGGGGCCCCGTGGCCGTGGCATGGCGGACGGGGCCCCGTGGCCGTGGCATGGCGGACGGGGCCCCGTGGCCGTGGCCACGGGGAAGCTCCTTGGCCGTTCCGCCACTCGGGCTCGCGCCGAGCCCGGCGGCGAGCTGTGCTCGGCTACCTGCGAGCCGGGCGCGAGCTGAATCCGGTCGAGCTCGCGGCTCAGGGCCGACTCGGACTCCTTCCGGTGTGCTCAGCCGTGTTCAGCGAGGAACAGCACCGCCCGGGGACTCGGCACTCAGGAGTGTGAGCAGCCCGGGGAATCTCTTCTCGATGTCCGCGCGTCGTAGTCGGATGCCCTTGCGGTTGCCGTAGTCGACCTCGTCAATGAGACCCGCCTCGCGCAGGACCCGGAAGTGGTGGGTCTGGGTCTGCTTCGAGATCGGAAGATCGAACGAGTTGCAGCCCCGCTCGCCGTCGCTGCGGTCGGCGGCCAACTCCGTCATCACCGAACGACGGTGCGCGTCGGCGAGGGCGCGAAACACCGCACCCAGATCGAGCGCATCGACCTCCGGACCGACCAGGTTCCTTCCGGCCACGCGGCACCCTCCTTCAGGTATGACTTGCATCGTACCTGAGGGGCATGCTTCTCTGGCCAGGTACGAAATCGATCGTACCTTGGTCCGGTTGCACCGCCCCGTGCCGCCGCTCCCTCAGACCCGGCCCGGCACTCGCCGGGGGACCTGGTCATCGACACTCCGAGAGGTCGTCGTCATGAAGAAGCCCGAGGTGCTGATAGTCGGTGCCGGAATCGCAGGGCCCGCACTCGCGTACTGGCTCTCCCGGAAGGGATACCGGCCGACAGTCGTCGAACACGCCCGGCAGCTACGCTCCGGTGGTAGCGCGATCGTCGTGAAGGGGCCCGCCATCCCGGTCGCCGAGCGCATGGGCGTCCTCCCGCAGCTCCGCGAGCTCGCCACCCGCAACAGGTCGCTGACCCTGCTCGACCCCGGCGGCAGGCGCATCCTGCAACTCCCGCTCACCTCGGACAAGGCGCCGACGGTCGAGGTGACCCGAGCCGACCTGTCCGAGGTGCTCCACCGGTCGGCGCGGACCGAGGCCGAGTTCTTGTTCGACGACACGGTCACCGCTCTCGACCAGGATGAAGACGGGGTGGACGTCACCTTCCGGCGGTCCGCGCCACGACGCTTCGACTTGGTGGTCGGAGCCGACGGGACGCACTCCACCGTACGGCGCCTGGTGTTCGGCCCCGAGCAGCAGTTCGCGAGCGACCTGGGCCTGTACGGCGCGACCGTCCCGCTGGAACCCGCCGCCGTCGAGGACCCGACCGAGATGACCATGCTGACCGTGCCGAACCGGATGCTGGTCCTCCACCCCTCGCGCACCACCCCGCTCGCGATCTTCACCTTCCGGGCCGCACAGCCAGCGCCCCACGACCGCAAGGACATCGCCCGGCACAAGCAGACCGTGGCCGACGCCTACGCCGACGTGCGGTGGCGGGCACCGGAGCTCGTGGCGGCGTTCCTCGACCACCCGGCTCCGTTCTTCGACCCCCTGACCACCGTCCGGGTGCCCTCGTGGTCCCGCGGACGGGTCGTACTGCTCGGGGACGCGGCGGCGGCGACAGCCCTGCTGGGTGACGGGTCCAGCATGGCGATGACGGGCGCGTACGCCCTCGCAGAAGAGCTCGCCGCCCATCCCGCTGACCACGCCCGCGCCTTCGCCGCCTACGAGTCGCGGCTCCGCCGCGAGGTAGGCCCGCGGCAGCGACGCGTCGGGCTGCTCTCCAGACTCATGGTGCCCCGCACCCGGCCGGGCCTCGCGGTGCGCAACGCGGTGGGCCGCGCGGTCGGTCGCACGAACCGGGTCGCCTCTCGCGAAGCCGCGAACCGGTAGACCGAGCCCGCACCGACCGGTCACCGGCCCGTGCGCAGCTCCCCCGCACCTCCCCACCGGGTCGGTCGGCGCCATCGTGAAGACCACCCCCACCCTTCGGCGCGCCTCAACCGAGGTTGGAAAAGGCTCAGGGCTCCCTCGTTCTCGCCCGGCGACGCGGGTGGCACGGGCGGCGGTGCGGGCGGCACGGGCGATGGCGCCCCGCAGCCCCTCCGCCGACGCCTCGCGGGCCAGGCAGGTCAGCGCGCGTCGGGGGAAACCGCGTTGCGGGTGGGTGGGGGACGGTGTTCGGTGGGGTTGGCGTGGGCGGCCCCACCGCGCGTACGCCCCCTACGCTCCGCACTCCGCGCGCACCCGCACGCGTACCCGCACCCGCGTACCCGTGAGCACCGCGTACGCGCCGGGTGCGCACCCACGAGAGAGGCCCGTCCCGATGGACGTTCTGACGACACACCGCGCCCTGCTGCACCGACTGTTGCCGGGCGAGACTACGGACCAACTGGCCGTGCTCGAAGGGCAGTTCCACTATGTGGTGCGCGGCGCTCGGTGGGTCGTCTGTCTGCCGCGTACGGCCGCGGCGGCGCGGCGACTGCCGCAGCGGGCCGCCGTCCTGCGCACGCTCGCCGGACTCGACCTCGGGTTCCGTACGCCGGAGCCGATCGCCGACGGGGCGGAGGGCGTGCACGGGGGCGGGGGCGGGGCCGCCCGCGCCGGCCCCGCCCCCCCCCCCACCGCCCCCCCCGTACCCCCCCCCCGCCCCCTCCCCCGCCCGCCGCGGGGGGGGGGGGGGCCCGCCGCCCGGGGGCCGCGGCCCGCCCCCGGCCCCCGGCCGGCCCCCGGGGGTGCGGACCGCGGGCGCCGACCCCCCCGGGGGGGGGGGGGGGCCCGGGGGGGGGGGGGGGGGCCGCCTGCGCCGGCACGGCCCCCGCCCGTACGGACCCGCCCTTCCTCGTCCTCCGCCGCATCCCCGGCGCGCCGCTGGAACGGGGCGCGCTCGACCGGCCCGGGGTCGGCGATGCGGTGGCGGCGCAGTTCGCCGCGCTGTTGGCCGGGCTCGCGGCGGCCGGGGGCGAGCCGCGGGTGCGGGCGGCGCGGCCGGCCGCGCCCGCCGACCGGTGGCGGCGCTTCGCGGAGCAGGTACGGGCGGAGTTGTTCGGGATGATGTCGGCCGCCGGGCGGGAGCGGGCGGCGGGCGAGTTGGCCGCGGTGACCGCGCTGTCCCGGCGCACCACCGCCCTGGTCCACGGCGACCTCGGCGCCGAGAACGTCCTGTGGACGACCGACGCCGCCGGGCTGCCCCTGCTCAGCGGGGTGGTGGACTGGGACGAGGTGATGCTCGGCGACCCGGCCGAGGACCTGGCCGCCATCGCCGCCAGCTACGGCCCCGACCTGCTCGCCCGGGTACGCGCCCACGCCCCCGCACCCGCCCCGGACCTCACCGCCCGCAGCGCCGCGATCCGCGCCACCTTCGCCCTCCAACAGGCCCTGGCCGCCCATCAGGACGAGGATGCGGAGGAGTTGGCGGACGGGTTGGCGGGGTACTGCTGAGGCGGGCTGGTTGGTTGGTTGATGGGTGGGGTGTTGCTGAGCCGGATGGGTTGGTGGGGTGCTGGTCGGCCGGAGTGGGGTGTTGCGTACGGCGTACTGGCGCGGGCGTCAGAACGGGGCGAAGGCGCATCAGCGAGCGTCGCCGGCGCAGAACTCAGCCTCGACGGCCGCGTCCTCCAGCCGCTGCTCGCCCCAGTCACCGTTGCGGTTGACGGTCATGACGTGTCGGCCGTCGGCCGTGGCGAGGGTCCGGGTCGCGGAACCCGGGATCATGCCGCCGTGGCCCCACGCCCGACAGCCCTCCTTGAGCTGGAAGTGCCGGATGCCGAGACCGTAGACGTCGTTCGGACCGCCGTGCCCCTTGTCCCCGTCCACGGGAACCGCGTCCAACAACTGCCGTTGCTGAGCGGACGGCAACAACTCGCCAGCCAACAACTTGGAGAGGAAGGTGTTCACGTCTCCGGTGGTCGAGATCAACTGCCCGGCGGAGAAGGCCACCGTGGGGCTGAACTCGGTGACGTCGCGCTGCCTGGCCTGCGGTCCGTCCTCGAACAGGGTGGAGTAGTGCGTGGCGTGCGGCGCGGGCAGCTTGGGCGAGAGGCCGGGCACGCTCGTGCCCCGCAGGCCGAGCGGCTTGATGATGCGACGCTCGACGGCCTGCGCGTAGGTGGAGCCGGCGGCCCGTTCGATGACCATGCCGGCGAGAACGTAGTTCGTATCGGAGTAGTCCCACCTGCCGGGCTTGCCTGGCCTACTACCCTGCTCCGGTTGGAAGTTGGGCGGGTGGGCGAGCGCGATGTCCACCAGCTTCCGCGGGGACCACCTGACGTGGCGATTGCGGTCGAACTCGTCCCCCGCGTAACGGGCGCGGAAGCCCTCGTCCATGTTGTAGTCGAAGATGCCGCTCGTGTGGTTGAGCAAATGCCGCAGGGTGATCTTCCCCGGCCGGTAGCCCTTGCCGCACACCACCCCGGGCAGCCATTTCGCCACGCTGTCGTCCAGGGACAGCTTCCCCTCGGCTTCCAGCTTGAGCAGCACCGTGGCGGTGAAGGTCTTGGTCACGCTGGCGATGCGAAACCTGTCCTGAGCACTCCGCTCCCGCCCGGAGGCCACGTCCCCGACCCCGGCCCGCCCGTTCCACACCCCGCGCGCGTCCCGCACCTGGGCGATGACACCGGGCGTGCCCTGCGCAACGATCTCGTCCAGCACGGCCTGGGTCGGCGCGTGACGGGCCTGGTCCGCCGGACGTAATCGCGACGCAGACCGGTCCGGCGAGCCGGTCGACGCGGCGGTGACGGCGAGTGCCCCCAGCCCGACGGCGACGACGACGGCGAGGGCAACAGCGACGAGTAGACGGCGAGACGATGTCTGATCACTCATGGAAACAGCTCACCAAGCGTCCACCCCACACACCATCGGGAAACACCCGGAAACGGGTCAGGGGGACGACCTAAGGGTGCGGCGTGCGGCGAACCGGGGGGCTGGGGGGCGGTGCGGCGGGGTGTTGCTTGTGTTCGGGGTGGCGGCAGGTGTGCTGGGGCGGGGTTGCCGTGCTTCGGCTGAACGTCGATGCCGACCGGATGGCGCAGGGCGCACTCCGCGTCAGTCGGGGACTGAAACCGCACCGTCCAGATGCTCCGCGATACGAGCGATGGTTCGCGCGTTGTCTTCGAACAGGTGGGCCCGCATGCCCGTCTGCCGGGCGGCCTCGACGTTGACCGCGACGTCGTCGATGAAGAGGCAGTCTTCCGCACGCACTCCCAGGCGGGCCGCCGTCACCTCGAAGGCCCGCAGGTCCGGCTTGCAGATCCCGATCTCGTGGGAGTAGACGATGTGCTCGACCAGTTCGTCGAAACGGTACAGCGCCGTCTCCCGTTCCCGGGCCCCGACGAAGCTGTTGCTCAGAATGCCCAGCTTGCAGCGGGACCGCAGACCTCTCGCATACGCAATCAGTTCGTCGTTCGGCGTTCCCAGGTACTCGGCCCACAGATCACCCATGAAGGCTTCCACCTGGTCCGCGTCAAGTTGGAGAGCGTCAGCGACTCGGGCGTGCACCTCGCGCTCGCTGATCGTCCCGACGCTCCCTGCCTGCCATGCCTCTCCCAGCCGCTCGTGCACCGCGCCCCCCGGCAACCCGAGCCGCTGTTCCCAGCGTTGCACCCACCCCGTCGCGGGAGTGATCTCCAGTACGCCGCCGATGTCGAATATGACGCAGCACGAGTCCATACGCATCTCCCCTTCGGTGGTTGCACGATCGGGCCCCAGACCCGCGCGCACTCCGCTCAGCGGCCCCTGCACATTACTGGCCTTCGCCGCCCAGCCCTGCGAGATGCCGAGGGGATCTGCACCATGGCCGCCGCCCAACTCTCTCGGCTGGGTCAGCCAGTCGCCGTCCTTCCCGTGCCCCACCCGCGTCTGTTCCGCCTCCTCGGCGAACTTCTCGATTCCCTGGACAGCGGCCCCGTACCGGCGCAAACGCCCTGACCTGCGGCTCTGTCTCCGCCCCTCCCCCTAACCCACCAACGCCGCACCCAGTGGCGAAGCCGTCAAGCCGAAGGTTTCGCGGAGGTCCGTGTCGTCCACCAGGAACGGGCGTTCCGTCATGTAGCCGAGTTCGGTGAACTCGCGCCACAGGGGGTCGCTGAAGGACAGCAGGGTCAGGTCGCGTTCGGTGAGTTGGTCCAGGCGCGGTTCGGGGGCGTCGTGGAGTGCGGCGAGTTCGGTTGCGGCCCGGCGGACGGTCGTGGTGATGACGGGGGCGTGCCAGGGGCGGCCCCAGGTGCGGTCGTCGTCGCCGCGCGCGACGAGCGCCGCCGCCACGTCCTCGGTGTAGGAGAACGCGTGGGCCGCGTCCGGGTTGCCGTGGACGAGGGCGAGTTCGCCGTCCCGTACCCGGGGGGCGACCAGCAGGGTGAACGCCGAGATCGCGCCCGGGCCCAGGTACTGGCCGGCCCGTACCTCCGTCACCCGCAGCCGTCCCGCGTCGTGTGCCGCCTTGGCCTGCTGCCACAGTTCGGCCCGTACCCGGCCCTTGCGGGTGCGGGAGGTGAGCGGGGTGCCTTCGGTGAGCGGTTCGGTGCTCGGCCCGTAGCCGTAGTGGTTGCCGAGCATCACGTAGTCGGCGCCGGCCCGTTCGGTCGCCGTGAGGATGGCCGTGAAGAGCGGCGGCAGCGTCTCGGGCCAGGTGTGGTACGCGGTCATGGCGGCGTTGACGACCGTGTTCGCGCCGGTCAGCGCCGTCGTCAACGCGTCGGTCTCGCTCGCGTCCAGGGCGACCCGCTCGATCCCCGCGTGGTCGGGGCCGCTGCCGCTGCGGGTGATCAGGCGGACCTGGTCCCCGCGGTCGGCCAGGCGCCGCGCGGTCGCGACCCCGGTCGCGCCGGCCCCGATGACGACTCGTACAGCCATGGCGTTCTCTCCGTGCTTCGTGTGGTGGGGGATGCGGGAGTGTGGGGGCCGGGCTCCAGGCGGCGGCCCCGGGTGGGGCGACGGGGTGTGGGGCCCGGCCGCGCGCCCCCCTGTGGCGGGTGGCCGGCCGGTAGGGTCAGTGGCCACATTGCCAAGAGCTCCAAGGATCTGGCCATGCACCGTGTTGCCGTCCTGGCCGTGCCGCCGGTCAAGCCCTTCGACCTGGCCATGCCGGCAACGCTGCTCGGCGCCGCGGAGGTGGCGGGGCGGCCCGGCTACGAGGTGACGGTGTGCACGGCCGAACCCGGTGTGCTCGACGCGTCCGGGGGGATCGAAGTGGTCGTCCGGCAGGGCCTGGATGCGGTCGCCGACGCCGACACCGTGATCGTCCCCTCCACCGCGAGCCGGCACGACGCGGGCCCTGCCGCGCTCGCCGCGCTGCGGGAGGCGGCTGACGCGGGCAAGCGGGTCGCCTCGATCTGTAGCGGCGCCTTCGTCCTCGCCCAGGCCGGTCTGCTCGACGGCAGGGTCGCCACCACCCACTGGGCGCTCGCCGACGAACTCCAGCGCGCCTTCCCTGCCGTACGGGTCGACGCCGACCGGATCTTCGCCGACGAGGGGCGGATCGTGACCGGCGCGGGTTCGGCCGCCGGGATCGATCTGTGCCTGTACCTGATCGGCTGCGACTACGGGGCGGCGACCGCCAACGCGGCGGCCAGGGCCGCGGTGGTCACGCCGGTGCGGCACGGCGGGCAGGCCCAGTTCGTCCGCACCCCGCTGCCGGCCGAGACGAACTCCTCGCTTGACGCGGCCCGCACCTGGGCCATGGGCCGGCTCGACCAGCCGATCTCACTGGCCGAGTTGGCCGCCCGAGCGCAGGTCAGCGTGCGGACGCTGACCCGGCGGTTCACCGCCGAGACGGGCGTGACGCCCTTCCAGTGGCTGCTCCAGCAGCGATTGTTGCGGGCCCGCGAACTCCTGGAGACCACCGACCTCACCGTCGACCAGGTCGCCGACCGCAGCGGCCTCGGCTCCGGCGAATCCCTACGCCAACACCTGGCCCGCCACCTTGGCACGACCCCGATCGCCTACCGGAACGCCTTCACCCAACGGCCGGGGGCCCACCCCGCGCGGAGCCGGGGCGGGGCCCTGGGGTGAGGCACCCGGGTGGACCCCCGAGTGGGGTACGGGGCGCGCGGGGGGGGGCCCCCCCCCCCCCCCCCCCCCCGCCGCGGGGGGCCGCCCCCCCCGGGGGGGGGGCCGGGGGGGGGGCCCCCCCCCCCCCCCCGGGGCCCCCCCCCCCCCCGG
>NZ_JBEHZD010000271.1:0-10358 GCF_040240285.1 Streptomyces sp. HSW2009
TTTTTTTATTTTTCTGGGACATCGGATATATATAAATGTTTTATGGCCGGTCGCTACTTTTGTGTTTACTACACTGGGGCGTGGGTGTGGGGCAGGGGGGCTTGGGATGGTGGCAGTGGCAGTGGCAGTGGCCGTGCTGGATGACCAGGGTGATCCCGCCGGCCGTGATGACGATGCACAGCCTGTCTCGCCCCGCGTGCAGCGACAGCGACAGGTCGTCGATGTCGAGATCCAGATCGATGCCGGTGTGGCGCCCGGGACCGGGCGACGGGGTGCTTCCGTGCCCGGTGCGGGTGTTCCTGTGGCTGGTGCGGGTGGGCGCGGGGCTCGGTCCCGACGTCGGATGCAGCGCCGCGGGCGAGGTGCGTACCGCGGGCGCGGACGGCGTGCGGGCGCCGACGGCGGGTGGCGCGGAGCGCGGCGGGGCGGCCGGGGGAGCGGACGACGAGGCTAAGGGCCCGGGCGCCGGGTGCCGCCGCTGTGCGGAGTGCCGTACGGGGACCGACTGCCGGGCCGGAGCGGCGTGTGGGAGCCGCGCCGGACGGCCGGGCGTGGCCGTGGCCCGGTTGTCCTCTCGCGTACGGGCGGTGGCTGTTGCCGGTGGGGCTGGTGGGGGTGCCGGCGCCGGGGCCGACCGCGCCGGCGGAGTTGACGGGGCCGGCAGGGCCGATTCGGCCGGCGTTGCGCGTGGGTTGTCGCGGGGCGCCGGCACAGCGGGGCGGGCCCGGTGGGGCGGCGGGGGCGCGGTACGGCTCGCCCCGGCGCGGTCGGGAACGGCGCGGTCGGGAACGAGGGTGTGTGGAAGGGGACGGTCAGGAACGGCGTGCGTCGGCCGGCCGCCCGGCGGTGTTGCTGTGGCCGGTGCGGGGCGGTGCGCGGTCGGGGGGTTGGCCGCGGCGTGTCCCCGGGTTGCGGGGGCCGGCGCCGGATGGGTCCGTCCGGGCGGTGGGGCAGTCGGGCGGGGCGGCAGCCGCATGGCACCGGGAGCCGGCCCGACGGACGGCAGGCGGGGCGGATACGCTCCAGGCGGCGCCGCGGGCCCCGGCGACTGATGGGCGGCCGGCCGCAGGGCCGGCAACGGACCCGCGGCGAACGACCGTTCGGCGGTGTTCGCACCAGAGACGGCCGCCGCCTCGGACGAAGCGAGGACGACGGCCGCGACGCTGATCCCCAAGCGGGTTACCCAGTGCCTTTGATTCACGCGATCATGCTGCGTGAGCTGTCCAGGGGACACACCAAGGTGTGAAGGAATTCGCTCGATGTGCTGAAACTTATGCGTGCATGGTTTGCGGGTCCTGTGTGCAATGGGTGGGTCGGCAGTTCGCTGAATGGACCGTTCCGCGTGCACATATGCCCCGGGCGTCCCTGCCGTCGCCGCCCGTGCCGGAGCCCGCCCGCCGGGTCGTCACCCGGTGGTGTGCCCCGGAGTCCGAACCGCCCAGAGGTGCGCCGGAGCGGGCGAACGGCCTGGTCACAGGCGCCCGGTGGACGGGCGCCCGGCGGCCCGGGCCCGCGCCAACCGGCCGTCGCGGTGCGCCGCCGGCCTAACGGATCTCCTTCGGCAGCGACTGCTCGATGACGGCCCGGGTGTCCGTGCCGGGAGGCAGCGTGCCGAACGCGTGGCCCCAGTCGCCGCCGAGCCGCGAGGCGCAGAAGGCGTCCGCGACCGCCGGGTGGCCGTACCGCACCAGCAGCGAACCCTGGAGCACCAGCGTCATCTGCTCGGCCAGCCGCCGGGCCAGCAGTTGGGCCCGTACCGGATCGGCGAGCTGGCCGATCGAATCCCGCACCCGCGCCACCGCCGCGTCCAGCCGGGCATCGGCCCCGGCCGCCGACTCGACCTCGGCGAAGAAGGCGGCCACCGCGGCGGGCTCCTTCTGGAGCACGCGCAGTACGTCCAGCGCCGCCACGTTGCCCGACCCCTCCCAGATCGACAGGAGGGGTGCCTCGCGGTAGAGCCGGGGCATGCCGGAGTCCTCGACGTAGCCGTTGCCGCCCAGGCACTCCAGCGCCTCCGCGACGTGGCTGCTGCCGCGCTTGCACACCCAGTACTTGCTGACCGCGAGGCCGAGCCGGCGCAGCGCCGCTTCCTCGGCGTCGCCGGCCTCCGCCCGATCGAGCGCCGCGGCCAGCCGCAGGGCCACCGCCGTGGCCGCCTCCGACTCCACCGCGAGGTCGGCCAGCACGTGCCGCATCAGCGGCTGGTCGATCAACGCGGCGCCGAAGGCCCGCCGGTGCGCCGCGTGGTGCACCGCCTGGCGCAGTCCGGCCCGCATGCCGGCCGCCGAGCCGATGACGCAGTCGAGGCGGGTCATGTTGACCATCTCCACGATGGTGCGCACCCCGCGCCCCACCTCACCCACGACCCAGCCGACGGCCTGCTCGTACTCGATCTCGGCCGAGGCGTTGGAGTGGTTGCCCAGCTTGTTCTTCAGCCGTTGCAGCCGCAGCGCGTTGCGGCTGCCGTCGGGGAGCACCCGGGGCAGCAGGAAGCAGGTCAGGCCCTCGGGCGCCTGGGCCAGGGTGAGGAAGACGTCGCTCATCGGCGCCGAGGTGAACCACTTGTGGCCGGTCAGCACGTACGAGCCGTCGGCCGTCGGGGTGGCTGTCGTGGTGCCGGACCGTACGTCGGAGCCGCCCTGCTTCTCGGTCATCGACATGCCCGCGATCAGCCCGCGCTTGGTGAGCGGCGCCCGCAGCCCGAAGTCGTACGTGGTGGAGGTGAGCAACGGGCCGTATGCGGCGAGGAGTTCGGGGGCTGCGCGCAGGGCCGCCACCGATGCGTACGTCATGGAGATCGGGCAGCCGTGGCCCGCCTCGGCCTGGGCCCACAGATAGAACTTCGCGGCCCGGACGAGGTGGGCGGCCGGCCGCTGCTCCGCCCAGGCCGCCGCGTGCTGGCCGGACGCGACCGCCTCGGTCATCAGGTGGTGCCAGGCCGGATGGAACTCCACCTCGTCCACCCGGTGCCCGAACCGGTCATGGGTGTGCAGCACCGGAGGGTGCTCCTCCGCCTGCCGCGCCCACTCCTGCACCTCGGCCGAGCCCGCCCGGGCGCCCAGCTCCAGCACCTCGGCCTCGGCCCAACCACCTCCGTCCCGCCGCAGCGCCGCCAGCAGGCCCGCCTCGTCGGCGGTGCTGAAATCCGTCAGCGGCGGGGCTTGGTTGAGGACCTCATGGGTGGGACTCACGGCGACCTCCAGGGATGCGGGATGCGACCTCAGGTCTTACATTTCCATGATGCGTGATGTGGAAGCGTAATGCACGAGGATGGGGCCGTGTATTCCGGGTGTTCCCGGCCGGATGCGCGGGCCCCGCGCGGCGGCTCGCGCATCCGGGCGAGAGCCTGAGGAGGCGACGAGGGCATGGACCAGACGCAGCGCGCGGCGCGCCGGACGGGCGGGACGGACCGGGCGGGCGGAGGCGGTGAACGCCGCTCGGCGAGCGCGGCGGGTGCGGCGAACGCTGTGGACTCGGCGGCCCCGGCGGGCGCGCCGGTGCTGCGCCCGCTGACCGCGCGCTCCATCGTGCTCAGCACGCTGCTCGGCCACCACCCCGCCGAACTGCCGGCACGCGCCCTGGTACGGGCCGGGCAGGTCTTCGGCACCGCGGACGGCACGATCCGCGTCGCCCTCACCCGCATGGTGGCCGCCGGCGACCTGGAACAGCGCTACGGCAGATACCGGCTGTCCGCCCGGCTGCTGGCCCGCCAGGCCCGGCAGGACGACAGCCGCGCGCCCGTGCTGCGGGAGTGGACCGGCGACTGGGAGATCGCCCTGGTCACGGGCGAGCGGCGGACCGTGGCCGAGCGGGCCGCGCTGCGGCAGGCGATGGGCACCCTGCGGCTGGCCGAACTGCGCGAGGGGAGTTGGCTGCGCCCGGCCAACCTGGAGCGCCCGCGCCCACCGGCCGCCACCGAGCAGTGCGCATGGCTGACCGGCGTCCCCGACGACGACCCGGCCCGACTCGCCGCGCGCCTGTGGGACCTGGACGGCTGGGCGGCCCAGGCCAGATGGCTACTGACCGCGCTGACCGCGGCGGACACCCTGGCCGGCCGCTTCGAGGTGGCCGCCGCGATGGTGCGCCAACTGCTCGCCGACCCGGTGCTCCCTGCGCCGCTGCTCCCCGCCGACTGGCCGGGCCAGGAACTGCGGGCCGGCTACGGGGCGTTCGAGGCGGAGTTCCGCGCGGCGGTGTGGGGCGACGCGGGCTGAGCTGCCCCGTGCCCGTGGGGAGGGGCGTGCCGTCGGCCGGCTGATGGCGGCTGGGTGGCTTGCGCGCTAGCCGGCCGAAGTCGGCGGATGCATCGCGGTGCACTGCTGGTGTGGTGTGCCGCCAGTCGTACGGTCGCCGCCGGCACGGCTGCTTCGGGGCGTACGACCACAGCCGTGGGCCAGGGCTGGGTCACGGCTGTGGCCCCGGGCCGTACGGTCGCGTCCCCGACCCCGATCCGTACGGCCGTCACCGTCGTTCGCTGCTGCCTCGGGCTGCACGACCACCCCCGCCACTCCATCGTCCGGGAGTGTCACGCCGTGCGGTGCCCCGCCCCCACCGCCCCGGGGCGCTACGCCGCGCGGTGACCCCGGCCCCGGCCCCACCGCGTCCCCGGGAGGGGTCCCGGGGACGCGCTGGCAGGGTGCCGCTACCCCGGTCAACCCGGCGCGGGGGGAGCGAGGGGGAAGCATGGTGCAGCAGGGGGCGCCCGACTGGCCCGATGGCGCGGTGGGCGCGGACGGCACCCTGTACCGGGACAACGCGTTCCGCGTCGCCGCGCTGCCGGTCACCGCGACGCCACGCCAGGTCCGCCGGCGCGCCGAACGCCTGCGTGCCGCCGAAGCCCTGGGCGCCGAAGAGCCGCTGGCGCCCGGCGTGCTGCCGCCCTCCCCGCCGCCCGGCCACGCCGAAGTGCGAGAGGCGCTGCGCCGTCTTGAGGACCCGCTGATACGGCTGAGCGACGAGTTCCTGTGGCTCTGGCCGCTGCCGGGCGACGAAAAACACCCGGAGACGGCGCCGGAGACCGAGGCAGATCCGGACGCGGCGCCGGGCCGATGGCGCGCCCTGGCAGCCGGCCCGCCGGGCGCACCGGGCCGCTCGGCAGCCGTGCACAACCTGGCCGTGTTCAGCCACGCCAAGGCCGTGGAACACACCCCCGCCGAGCACGCCGGACTGCTGGCCGACCGCTGGGCCACGAGTTACGCATACTGGGGGCGGGTGCTGGCCGACGACGACTGTTGGGGCTGGCTCGACCAGCGGATACGCGTACTCGACGACCCCCGGCTGCGCGGTTGGAGCGGGGAGCGGCTGCGCCGGGCCCTGCCCGCGCTGCTGTTGGCCGCCCACGCCAGGGCGGTCGTGGCCTGGGCCACCGAGGGCGCCGATCCGCACCGGCACATCGCCCTGATGCGCGAGTTCGACCCGGTGGGCGGCGCCGATCCGGCACTGCGCCGGGCCGTCGACCCGCTCGCCACCCGGGTTCGGCGCCGCTACGAGCGCGAGCGCGAGCGGACGGCAGACGAGCCGGCCGCCCACGACCTGGCCGCGGCGGCACTGCTCACCGAGACCGACGACGACCTGCGGGTGCTGGGTGCCGTCCTCGGCCAGGGCCACCCGCTCAGCCAGGACTCGGCGGACGCGGTTGCCTCGGCGGTGCACCAGCACGCCGTACGGTGCGCCAACCAGTCGGCCGATGCCGAGCCGGCCGTACGCGGCCCGCACCTCGACCACTCCATCGAACACCTGCGGCGTGCACGGAAGTTGGCGGCCAGCGGGCACGTCCGTACCCCCATCGATCGCGATCTGGCCGTACTGATCTCCAACGTCATCGGCCTGGCCTGCGCGGAGGCGGCCGACCGCGGCGAGCGGTTCCCGAGCCGGGGCGCCGGCTACGCCCGCGCCCTGATCCGGGCCGCGGGCCCGCGGCTGCGCCTGCTGGACGAACTGCCCGGCGTCCCGGTCGAAGGGCTCGACCACAGCGAACTCGCCGACAGCGTCGCCGCCGTCGCCTGCATCCTGCTGATCGGATTCCAGCGCGCCACGGGGGAGCGCGAGGCGACCTGTGAGGGCCTGCGCGCCGCCCTGCCGTACGCGCGGACCGGCCGCACCCGGGAGGCCATCGAACGGCAACTCGCCGCGCTCGACCGGACCCGGCACGCCCCGCCCGGCCCGTACGAGGACAACTCGGTGCGCATCCCGGGGACGGCCGAGGGCATCAGGTGTTCCGTGTGCGATCAGCTCGTACCGGATGACCAGGTGGAGATCGTGTACCGGAGGGGCGAGTACGGGGGCGCGTTCGCCTGCTGCCCGGTCTGCCGGGCCCTGTACTTCGACCGGAGCAGCGTCCCGTGGGGCCGCCCCCGGAAGGTCACGTTCGGGTGTGCCGGGGTCTGCGGTGGGTTGCTGATCGCCCTCGGCCTGGGGTGCTACGTCGTCGCGTACCTCATGCCCGACGCGCGGAACATGTGGATCGGCATCGGCCTTGCCGTGCTGGCCTGCGGCTTCGCCCTGCGGCGCCGCGCGTGGTGACGCTTGGCGCGCGCCCGGTCGACCGACCGGCCCCGCCGTCCCGAGCGCCGCTGCCGGGCCGGAGCCCGGCGCCGCCGTTCTCCCGTACGCCCCGCACCCGACGCGCAAGGAAGGGCCATCGATGACGTCCACCGGGCCGGTGATACCGCCCAAACCCACCCGCACCCCGCACCAGCCGGCCACCCCCGTCGGCCAGCACCACCCAGCCGCCCCGAACGCGCTGCCCATCGACCCGGGGAGGATCACCGAACTCGCCGTATCCGTATGGCGGTTGGGGAAGAAGGTGGCCACCGCCGACCAGGTGACCCCGAGCGTGCGACGGCATGCCCAGGCGGTGATGGACGCGCTCGCCGAGGCGGGCGTGCAGACCAGTTCGTACGAGGGCGTCGCCTACGACCCGGGCCTGCGCCTCAAGGTGCTGGCCTACCAGCCGACGCCCGGCCTGGAGCGCGAGGTGATCACCGAGACCGTGCGGCCCGCCGTCTTCCTGCACGGGGAGGCCATCTCCCTCAGCGAGGTGATCGTGGGCACCCCGCCCGAACAGCCGCCGCCACCACCGAAGTCCCCACCGAAGACCCCCGCCGAGTCCGTACCGAAGCCGCCGCCCGCGCCCGCCGACGGCGGGCAGCACGCGGATGCGGCCGACGGCGCGGCCGAAGCCGAGGCCAGCCCCGGTGCCGGCACCAGCCCCAGCGCCGACGTCGAGACACCCAACGTCGAGACACCCAACACAGAAGCACCCAACGCAGAAGCACCCGACAACGAGACACCCCACCCCGAGACAACCGACGCCGAAACACCCCACACCGACACACCCAACGCCGGAGAGGAGCCGACCCGTGCGCAGGACCACCGTTGACCTGGGGATCGACCTGGGTACGACCAACAGCGCGGTCGCCGTGCTGCGTGGCGTGCAGACCGAGGTGATCAAGAACAACGACGGGCAGGAGACCACGCCGTCGGCGGTGGCCATCGACCGTCGTCAGCGCCTGTGGGTGGGCCAGTCGGCGCGCGAGCGCAGCGAGCACGACCCGGAGAACACCTGCCTGGAGTTCAAGCTGCGGATGGGGACGGCGGGCCAGGACAAGCGGTTCGCCGCGACCGGCCGCACCCTGTCGCCCGAGGCGTTGTCGGCCGAGGTGCTGAAGTCCCTGCGGGCGGATGCCGCCGGGCGGTTGGACGAGGACGTCAGGGCCGCGGTGATCACCGTGCCGGCCGCGTTCGACCTCAGCGCCTGCGCGGCCACCGAGCGGGCCGCGGCGCTCGCCGGGCTCGAACACACCGTCCTGCTCCAGGAGCCGGCCGCCGCCGCCCACGCCTACGGCTTCCAGGCCACCGACGAGAACGCCACCTGGCTGGTCTACGACTTCGGCGGCGGGACGTTCGACGCCGCCGTGATCCGGCTGCGGGACGGCGAGTTCTCCGTCGTCGGCCACCGCGGGGACAACACGCTGGGCGGCAAACTCCTCGACTGGCGCATCGTGGAGGAGCTCTTCATCCCGGCGGCGGTCCGCCAGTCGCCCGGCCTGACCGGTCTTGAGCGGGGCAACCCGCGCTGGTTCGGCGCGATCGCCGCGCTCAAGCGGGCCGCTGAGGCCGCGAAGATTCGCCTCTCGCGGGCGGCGACGGTCACCGCCCTCGCCGACCTGCCCGACGACGCCCGCCGCAGCCACGAGTTCGAGTACGACCTGACCCGGGCCGATCTGGAGCGGCTGGCCGAGCCGTTCATCACCCGCTCGGTCAACCTGTGCCGCGCGGCGCTGGAGGAACTCCACCTCGGCGCGGCCGACATCGACAAGGTGATCATGGTGGGCGGCCAGACGGCCATGCCGTACCTCCGCGACCGGGTCGCCGACCGGCAGCGCGGGCTCGGCGCGGCGCTCGACTTCACCCAGGACCCGATGACCGTGGTGGCCCGCGGGGCCGCGGTCTTCGCCGGCGCCCAGCCACTGCCTGCGGGCTGGGGCGCGGCCGTCCCCGAGCCCGGCTCCTGCACGGTGCGGTGCGAGTACCCGCGGGTCGGCCCCGACCTGGACCCGGTCGTGGTGGCCCGGGTGACCACGCCCGACGGCGCCCCGGCCGCCGGCTGGAGCGTGGAACTGGTCAACGAGGAGTCCGACCCGCCCTGGCGCAGCGGCCGGCTCACCCTCACCGACCAGGGCGCCTTCACCGCCACGCTACGGGCCGAACGCGGCCGGCAGAACACCTTCCACCTCCGGCTCACCGACCCCTCAGGGACCCGCCGCCCCACCGCACCCGACCTGCTCACGTACACCGTCGGCGCGGTGGAGGCCGAGCCGATGCTCACCCATGCGGTGGGTGTCGGGCTCGCCGACAACCAGGTGCGTCCGCTGGTCGAACGCGGGGCCAGGCTCCCGGTGCGCCGCACCACGCCGCTGCGCACCACGCTCACCGTGCAGCGCGGCGAAGCCGGCGGGCTGATCCGCATCCCGGTCCTGGAGGGCGAGCAGCCGCGCGCCGACCGCAACCGCACCATCGGCCGCATCGAGGTGGGCGCGGCGGAGGTGGCCCGCACCGTTCCGGCCGGTAGCGAGGTGCATCTGACCATCGAGATCGACGCCTCCCGGCTGGTGCGGGTGAGCGCGTTCGTACCGCTGCTCGATGAGACGTTCGAGACCACGGTCAGCCTGCTCAGCGAACCCGTCCTGGACACCGTACGGCTGGCGGACGAGGTGGCCGCCGAGCGGGATCGGCTGGCCCATCTGCGGGACCGGCAGCGCGGCGTACGCAGCCCGGTGGTCGAGCTGCAACTCCAGCGCATCGTCGACGAGGCCATCGAAGAGGACCTGACGCGGCTGCTGGCCGCCGCGCGGGCGGACGAGGGCGCGGCGGCCGATGCCGACAGCCGACTGCGCGACCTGCGGCTTGCCGTCGACGCGATCGAAGAGGAGCTGTCCTGGCCGGAGTTGGTCGGCGAGGCCGAGTCGCTGGTCATCGCCGCCCGCGACCTCATCGCCGCGCACGGCAGCGCCAGCGACCGGGGTGAGCTGCCGGTGTTCGAGCAGGAGATCAACGACGCGATCGAGGCCCGGGAGGCGGGCCCGCTCCGGATGCGCTGCGACCGGCTGCGCGAGCACCTGACGCGGGTACTGGACCGGGCGGGGGCACTCCAGCCGCTGGTCTTCCACCAGTTGGTGCAGGAACGGGCGGCCATGCGGCACCCGGCCCAGGCGGAGCGGCTGATCCGGGAGGGCGAAGCCGCCCGCGACCGGGGCGAACAGGAACGCCTGCGCTCGATCAACCTCCAACTCGGCGACCTGCTGCCCGGCCCGCCGCCGCCCATCGACCTCAGCAGCACCGTCGAATCCGCGGGGTGACGTCGCACGGTGACGGCCCGGGATGACCTCGCGGTGGGGTCTAGAAGTCCACCCAGGCGTCGTCGTCCGCCCGGGCCACCGACTCCTGGCCGAACTCCCGCTCGTATGTGGCGCGGATGCGTTCGATGTCACGGTCCCGCACCCGTGCCTCCGACCGGGGGTAGAGCACGATCAGCTCGTACGAACGCTCCCGCTCGATGGCGCCGTGCTGGTCGCGCCACTGGCCGCGGCCCCGTTGGACGGTGAGGCCCTGGGGGAAGCGCGGGGTGACGGCGCGGTCGACGAAGTCGTTGAACTGCCGGTCGGTGACCGGCGGGCGGCCGTCGGCCCGCGCGGTGCCGAAGAACAACCTGGTCTCCACGTACGCCGCGCCGCGGTGCACGGAGGACGGCGCGGCGGACGCGGCGGGGGCGCGGGGCCCCGTGGGGGGGGGGGCCGGGGGGGCCCCCGCGCGGGGGGCGGCCGGGGGCCCAGCGGGGGGGGGGGGGCCGGGGGGGG
>NZ_JBEHZD010000272.1:0-10350 GCF_040240285.1 Streptomyces sp. HSW2009
GGGGGCGGCCCCCCCCGGCGCCCGGGGGGCGGGACCGGCCCCCCGGGCGGGGGGCGGCGGGCCCCCGGGGGGGGGACCGGGCCGCCCGCGCCGGCCAACCCGTACGGGCCGCCACCTCGGGCCACGTCGTCTTCGCGGGCCGGGTAGCGGGGCGCGGGGTGCTCTCCATCACGGTGTCGGAGAGCGGCAGCCCAGCACTGCGTACGACGTACGAGCCCGTGCGGGCACTGGTGGCCAAGGGGGAGGAGGTGGCTGCCGGGCAGGTGGTGGCGGTGTTGGAAGCGGGCCCGTTCCACTGCCGCCCCGGCTGCCTGCACTGGGGATTGCGGCGCGGGGCGGAGTATCTGGACCCGCTGTCGTTGATGCCGCCCGCCATGCTGCGCCGTGGCCCGTCCCGGTTGCTCCCCGTCATCGGCGTACCGGAGCCGAGCGGCGCTGGTACACCGGCGGCGGTACCTGCGTCACGGCAGTCGGGCCGCTCCGAGTCCGTCCTCGCCACGGCGCACCGTCGGGGCATCACGTTCGAGCACACCCGCTGCGCCCATCTGCCCGACCCGACCGCCGGCCCCGTCCAGCAGCGGGGCGAACCGCCCGCTCTCAGCCGGAGCGCCCCGCGCAGGCAGGCGCGGTCGGCGTGGCCGGCAGCCGCCGGCGTACTGCACACGGTGTTGATGGGTGCGACGGCGGCCTGGGCGCGGTGGCGGCTGGGGCGTCGTCAGTCAGCGGCCCGTCCGCGCACCCCGCACAGGGCCATGGCGACGGCCTCGTCCGTGATACGCCCCGGGTCCTCCGCGGCCCCGAGTTCGATGCGCCGCACGGCCGCGTCGCCCACGCCCTGAAGCAGCATCGCGGTCAACCTGGGCTGCTGGTGTCCGAGCTCGCCCAGCGCCTCGACGACCATGGCGATGAGTCCGCCGTGGGCCGCCCGGATCTTCTCCCGGGCACCCGCGTCCAGCTCGCCCGCGGAGATGGCGACCACGGCGCGGTGACGGCGGTCTCCGACCAGCGCCAACTGCTGCCGGACGTACGCCTCGATCTTGCCGTCGGCGGTGTCGGCGCGCTCCATCGCGGCCTCGACCTCCGCGGCCCAGACGGGGAAGTCCACCGCGCACAGTTCTTCGACCACCGCGGCGCGCGACCTGAAGTACTCGTAGACGGACGACCTCGCGAGCCCCGTCCGCTCGGCTAGGGCGGGGAACGTCAGCGCGTCGGTACCGCCTTCGGACAGCAAGGTACGAGCGGCGTCCAACAGGGCGCCGCGCTGCATCGTTCGGTGCTCGGCCACCGAGGCCGCTCGAATCCTGGGCACTCCCCCACTTTACGTATGCCCGGCACGCTCGACGATGCAGGAGGGACGATTCAGCGCCCGACGTCGGCCAGTTTCGCGCGGAGCTGGAGCACGGACTTGGTGTGGATCTGGCTCACCCGGCTCTCCGTGACGCCCAGCACCTGTCCGATCTCGGCCAACGTGAGGCCCTCGTAGTAGTAGAGCGTGACCACGGTCTTCTCCCGCTCGGGCAAGGTGCTGATGGCTCGCGCGAGCAGTCGCCGCAGTTCTCGGTCCTCGGCGACCTCCACGGGGTCATCCGCCGCCTGGTCCTCCAGGGTGTCGCCGAGCGTCAGTCGGTCGCCGCTCTCGCCACCGACGTGCAGCAACTCCTCCAGCGCCACCACGTTGGCCAGCGACAACTGACTGAAAACGGCATGCAGTTCGTCCACCCCGATGCCCATTTCGGCGGCGACCTCGGGCTCCGACGGCGTGCGCCGCAGCGTGGCCTCCAACGTGGCGTAAGCACGCTCCACGGCCCTCGCCTTCTGTCGCACGGAGCGTGGAATCCAGTCCAGGGCCCGGAGCTCGTCGATCATCGCGCCGCGGATGCGCGTGATGGCATAGGTTTCGAACTTGATCGCCCGGTCCGGGTCGAACTTCTCAATGGCGTCGATGAGGCCGAACACTCCGGAGGAGACGAAGTCCGCCTGTTCGACGTTGGCCGGCAGCCCCACGCTGACCCGTCCGGCGACGTATTTCACCAGTGGCGAGTAGTGCAGGATCAGTTGCTCTCGCAGCCTGTCGTCGCCCGTCGCCTTGTACGAACGCCAGAGCTCTTCGAGCGAGGAGGGCACGGATGGCCGGACGGTGCCGCGCGCAGCGGGCGGCACCGTAGTGCGTTCAGACCCGGAGGTGTGCTGGGGCATGCGTCGTCTTGAGCCGTTCTGCCGTGACGTGGGTGAGGACGGGTGCCCACGTCGGAATCCTTGTGAGCGTAGCGTGACTAATACGTCGCAGCGTGCGAGTGGCGAGGGTGGTGTGGTGCGCAGATTCGTTCCGTTCTCCGCACCTCAGAGTTACGGTCGCCGGCGCGGGCGGCGACCGTAACGCCAGCTCCACAACGGCGTATACGGTCATCTCCCACACCCTTTCACCCAATTGCCGCAAATCAAGAACCGCCTCGCCGTGAGCTTCCCGTACGCCGCTCCGCACGGGTCAACTCCCAACGGCCGCCGGCCCGTTCGACGAAGCCGAGCGACAGCAATTCGTAGAGCTTGGTCAACGTTTCGTCGTGACTCATCCCTGCGCTGCGGGCCAGGGCGCGGGTGTCGGTGGTCCCCCGCGCGGGCAGCGCGTCCAGAACGCGGCCGGCCGCCGGCGCCAGCAGGTCCCGCCGCACCACGGGGCCGCGCCGGGCCGGTGCGAGGTCGCCCATGGCTCCGATCAGCTCCACGACCTCGTCGGCGTCGCTGACCAGCACGCCCTCCCCCCTCAGTAGTTCGTGCACCCCTTCGGAGAGTCCGCTGGTCACCGGGCCCGGTACGCCCATCACACAGCGTCCGAGCCGCTGCGCCCACCGGGCGGTGACCAACGATCCGCTGCGGTACTGGGCCTCGACGACAACCGTGCCGCGCGTGAGGGCGGCGATGACGCGGTTACGGAGGACGAACCGGCTGCGCGTCGGGTGACTGCCCGGCGGCAGCTCGGCCACCACCACCCCTTGCTCCGCCACCCGATCGATGAGCTCGGTGTGTCCACGCGGGTAGGGGACGTTCACCCCTGAGGCGAGCACGGCGATGGTCGCCCCGTCGGCGCCCAGGGCTCCCCTGTGCGTCGCGCCGTCCACCCCGTAGGCCGCCCCCGAGGTCACCACCCAGCCCCGTTCGGCGAGTCCGGACCCCAGGGTGGCGGCGATGTGGGTCCCGTACTCGGTGCAGGCGCGGGCGCCGACCACCGCCACTGACCGCACGGCCCACATCCGCAGCGACGCCCTGCCGCGCGCCCATAGGCCGATGGGCCGGGCGTCCCCGAGGTCGTCGAGTTGGCTGGGCCACTCCGCGTCCTCGGGGCAGATGAAGCGCCCGCCGAGCGCCTCGACGGCCGCCAGGTCCGCCGCGGGGTCGCGCCGGTCGGCCCGCAGCGCGCAGCCGGCCAGGCGCCTGGGGCCGGCGCCCGGCGGCGGTGCGCACTCGCCGACCAGTGCCCGCCACAGGGTGACCGGGCCGAGCTCGCGGAGCCACCGGCCGACCGCCTCGTCCCCCGGCTCGGTCAGTCGGGTCAGGGCGGCGCGGGCCACATGGACGGCGTCGGGACCAGCTCGCCCCGCCTGCGCTGCCTGCGCGGACGCCGTGGCCGCGCAGGCGTCGCCGGCCGCTGCGGCCGGGCCCGAGGCGTTCATGCGATTCCCGTCGGCTGTGGGATGCCGCGGTTGACACCCGTACGCAGTTGCAGCGCCTGGATGACGTCTGCTTCCGTCGGCCGGTCGTGTCCGGCGAGGTCGGCCACCGTCCACGCCACGCGGAGCACCCGGTCAAGGCCGCGCGCGGTGAGCACCCCGCGCTCCATCTCGCGCTCCGCGGCCCGCAGGGCGCCCGGGGCCAGGTCCCACCGGGTGCGCAGCTCGTACCCGGGTACCGCGCCGTTCACCGTCCACGGCGTCCCCGCGAAGCGCGCGCCCGCCCGCGCCTTCGCCTCCTGTACGCGCGCCGCCACGGCCGCGGTGCTCTCCGCGGTCCCGCGCTCTCCCGAGAGTTCGGCCCGGCTCACGGCCCCCACCCGTACTCGCAGGTCAACACGGTCGAGCAGGGGGCCCGACAGCCTGGCCTGGTAGCGGCGGATCACCGCGGGCGTACAGGCGCAGTCGTCCCCCGGCTGGCCGTGTCGCCCGCACGGGCAGGGGTTGGCCGCCAGCAGCAGCAAAAACCTGGCCGGCATCCGCATCACGCCTGCCGCCCTGGCGACGACCACGTGGCCGGACTCCAACGGCTGGCGCAGCGCATCCAACGCCCGTCCGCTGAATTCAGGACTTTCATCAAGAAAAAGGACTCCGCGATGGGCCAACGAGACGGCGCCCGGCCGCGGGATTCCGGCGCCGCCGCCGACCAGGGACGCCATGGTCGCCGAGTGGTGCGGTGCGCAGTACGGCGGCGTGTCCAGGAGCGGCTTGCCGGGCGGGAGGACGCCGGCGACCGAGTGGACCGCGGTGACCTCCAGGGCTTCCGACTGCGTGAGCGGCGGCAGCAGGCCGGGCAGCCGCTCGGCGAGCATGGTCTTGCCGGCGCCCGGCGGGCCCATCAGATAGAGGTGGTGGCCGCCTGCCGCAGCGATCTCCAGCGCCTTGCGGGCCCCGTGCTGACCTGCGACGTCGGCCAGATCCAGGGGCCGGTCCGCCCCTTGGCGACCGACGGTGCCCGTTCCCGCCCCCGCACCGGGCAGCACCAGGCCGGCCAGCATGGGGTCGGGGCGTCCCTGCTCCGCCGGCTCCGGCTCGTCCGGCACCGGTGCGTCGGTCAGCACGGCGATCAGTTGCCGCAGGCTGCGCACGCCCAGTACGGACACGCCCGGTACGAGCATGGCCTCGGCCGCGGTCTGTTCGGGCACGACGACCTGTCGGTATCCGGCGTCGGCGGCGGCGAGCACGGCCGGCAGCACACCGCGGACCGGCCGCACCCTGCCGTCGAGCCCCAGTTCGCCGATCATCATCAGGTCGGCGATCTCCCGGGGATCGATGAACTCGGCCGCCGCGAGGACGGCGCAGGCCACCGCAAGGTCGAAGCCGCTCCCCGCCTTGGGCACGGACGCCGGGCTGAGCCCCACGGTGAGCTTCTTCTGCGGCCACTCGGCGCCCGAATTGACGACGGCGGCGCGGACCCGGTCCCGGCTTTCGGTCAGGCTCTTGTCCGGCAGCCCGACCAGCGTGAACGCCGCCACCCCGGGCTCCAGGTCGGCCTGCACCTCGACGACGACCCCTTCGACGCCGACGAGCGCGACCGAACACGTACGAGCGAAGCCCATCACGTCACCCCCCGCACGTGCTCGACCTGTGGTGCTCC
The DNA here is from genome assembly GCF_040240285.1 of Streptomyces sp. HSW2009. Taxonomy (NCBI): domain Bacteria; kingdom Bacillati; phylum Actinomycetota; class Actinomycetes; order Kitasatosporales; family Streptomycetaceae; genus Streptomyces; species Streptomyces sp. HSW2009. The sequence continues at coordinate 5,323 of NZ_JBEHZD010000272.1, forward strand.
GCGGCTGGGCAGTCGTACACCGACGACGTCGATGCGCACACCGCCCTGGGGCGGTCCTCCGTGTTGGTCCAGCCAGTGCGCCGCCAGTCGCCGCAGCCGGTCGGCCTTGGCCTGGTCGACGGCGGCCATCGGGTCCTCGTAGGGGCCGGCGCTGCGGGTCTTGACCTCGCAGATGACCAGCGCGTCCCCGTCCAGGGCGACGATGTCGATCTCGCCGTCGCGGCAGCGCCAGTTGCGCGCCAGGATGATCATCCCGGCCGCCGCCAGTCGGCGTACGGCCAGCGCCTCGCCGTAGGCCCCCAGGGCACGGCGGGCAGGGGCGGGGCGCCTGCCGGCGGGGGCCGGGTGGCGGCCGGCAGCGGGCGGGCGGGGTGGGGCGGGTGGTCTGGCGGTCCCGGGACGCGGCAGGCTGGCGCCGGCGTTGCCGGGGGACAACTTTCGAGCGTTTCGCGGCATGAGTAGTACCTCCGCCACCGACGGTGCCGGTTGTGCCGCGGAGTTTTGGATCTTGGTGGATAACTCAGGCGCTGGGGATAACTCGCTCACCCATGCGGGTGAAGAAACCTTCGTCCGGTCCTCGGTCGCCCCGGTCGGTCAGTTGTTGAAGCCCGATTCGCCGGAGGTGAGATCGAGGTCGTTCTTGTTGAGCTCCTCGATGTTCACGTCCTTGAACGTGAGGACGCGTACCTGTTTGACGAAGCGGGCCGGCCGGTACATGTCCCAGACCCAGGCGTCGGCCATGGAGACCTCGAAGAACACCTCGCCCTGGACCGAGTGCACCTGCATCTCGTAGTCGTTGGTGAGGTAGAACCGCCGCTCCGTCTCGATCACGTATTTGAACAGACCGACGACATCGCGGTACTCCCGGTAGAGCTTCAGCTCCATCTCGGTCTCGTACTTTTCGAGGTCCTCGGCGCTCATGGCATGTTCCCCTTCAGCCGTGCGTCCCCCCATTGTGCGTCAGGCGCGCTCCGTCTCAAGGATCACCGGCGCGCTCGGGGGCCCCTCGTTGAGCAAGGTGCGCAGCAGTTCAGCAAGTCTGGTCGGGTACACCGTCTCATGAGCGGCGAACAGTTCTTCGGCAGTCCACCAACGCAGGCCGTCGACGCTGCGGCGCTCCAACTCGGTCAGACCGCCGGTGCGGGTGGACGTCTGCGCCGTTCTGGCCAGGTAGTACCACTCGTCCTGGTCCCAGCGACGCCCGTCGAACGGGAAGGAACACACCCGCTGCCAGATCACCGGCCCCAGGTGGACATCGGTGATGCCCGTTTCCTCGGCCAGTTCCCGCACGGCCGCCTGTTCCCGGTCCTCGCCCGCCTCGACGCCGCCGCCCGGAGTGAACCACCAGGTCGACGACGGATCGCTGGGCTCGAAGCCGTGCATGAGCAGGATGCGGTCGTCCGGGTCCAACAAGATCACCCGGGCGACCTTGCGCAGCTCGGGCGCGTGGTGCGCCGCGCCCTCCGGTATGTCGTCAGCCACTGCTCCTCGCCGTTCCCTTCCCGCCTCGCGGCCCCTCCGCGGGCGCGTCGCCCGCGGTGGACTGCCCGGCCGCCGGCGCTCCGGGAGCCGCTGCGGCACCGCGCCCCGTGCCCCGCCCCGGAGCGTTCTGATCGGTGCCTGTCCGCCGGCCGGGCACGGCAGCCCCGTGCTCCGCGCCGCTCCGCGCCCCGTGCGCGGTAGTGCTCCGTGCCCCGTTCCCCGCGCCCGCACGGGGCGGCTTACGCGTGCCGCGGGTCAGCCGCGCCACCGGGCCGTACGCGGCTCCGCCGAGGATCAGGGCGGCTCCGACCAGCACCATGCCGGTGATCAACCGGAGTGGACCCTGCTCCGAGGCGCCACCAGGCGACGTGTTGAAGCCCGTCGCCTGCTCCAGCATGCCGAGGGAACCGAGCGGCCACACGGCCGCCTCCACTCGCGCGTCCACCGCCTTGCGCGGCACGGTGCCCTGGTTCCCGTCGGTCAGATGGCGTCGGGAGTCCACCGAGGTGTCGCGGTTGTCGCCGAGCAGGAAGAGCTGGTCCGCTGAGACCGTGGCGGAGAACGTACTCGGCGAGGCCGGCCCCTGGCGCGCCAGGTAAGGCTCGTCGACGGCCTTGCCGTTGACCGTCAGTCGGCCCTGCTGGTCACAGCAGGCGACCTTGTCGCCGCCGACCCCGACCACCCGCTTGACCATCGGCAAGGAGCCCCAGACCGAGTCGCGGAAGACCACCACGTCGCCCCGGTGCACCTCGCTGCCGTCGATGCGCTTGGCCAGCACCCGGTCGTCCCTGGCGATGGTCGGCGCCATCGAGTCGGTCGGCACGGTGTAGGGCCGGTAGAGCACCGCGCCCCACCCGAAGCCGCCGAGGAAGAGCACGCAGCCCAGGGCGACAGCCACACCCGACACCACGCTGCCACGACGGGTCTGGCCGTCGCTCCTCCGTCGCGGTCCGCCCATCGCCGTCTCCCCTCGCCCGACACCGCCCGTACGCGGGCCCCACGGCCCCGTACCCCCTCCGCGCCGGATGTCCGTACGATCCCCGTACGGTGCCCCCTGCGACGTGGGCCACGGCCCGCGCCGCGCGCGCAGGTCCGCACCATACCTGGCGGTACGGGAGTCGTCAGCTCTTCCGTTCCGCCTTCTTGATCAGTCGACGGCGGCGCAGCAGCACCAGCGGCAGGGCGCCGGCGAACCCGGCCACCGTCGGCGTCAGCGACGCGGCGCCCAGCCCGGACTGGCTGAACGTGTCCGGCACGGGCAGCGTGCCCCAACGATTGATCGGCCACGCCTTGACGATCGCCCGGCCCACGACCTCGTCGGTCGAGATGGTGCCGTTGTCCAGGTTCTGGTGGTAGCGGGAGTCGAGGGAGTCCTGGCGGTGGTCGCCCATGACCCAGATCCGGCCCTCGGGGACGTGGATCGGCCCGAACTCCTTGTCACCGCACGGGGTGTCCCCGGGGAAGATGTACGGCTCGTCCAGCGCCTTGCCGTTGACCTTGACGGGGCCGTCCTGCTTGCACTCCACCGTGTCGCCGCCGACCGCGATCACGCGCTTGATCAGGTCCTTCTCCTCCGCCGACGGCATCAGGCCGATGAAGCTGAGGACCTTCTGGATGCCCTCGGCGACCGGCCCGGAGTCGGACTGCGGCGCCTCGTCCAGCCAGCCGCCCGGGTCGTGGAAGACGACGACCTCGCCGCGCTCGGGCTCCGAACCGAACCACGGCGTCAGCTTGTCCACCAGCACCCGGTCGCCGCGCTGCAAGGTGTTCTGCATCGAGTCCGAGGGGATCGAGAACGCCTGCACCAGGAAGGTCTTGATCAACAGGGCCAGCAACAGTGCGATGCCGATGAGGAGCGGCAGTTCCTTCCAGAAGGACCGGTGCTTCGCGCGCTTGCGCGCCTTCTGTTCCTCGTCCTCGCTGGTCGCAGAGGCACCTGCCGGGGCCCCGTCCTCGCCCGAGGAATCCGGCGCATCCGGGGCGCCCTGCTGCTCGGTGCCGTCGGGGCGCACGTGCTCGCCCTCGCGCGCGTCCCCGCGCGACGTCTGCTGGCTCCCCTGGCCGGGCTCCTCGGGGCCGCCGGCCCGGCCCGCGGCGTACTGGGGCTCGGCCTCGGGCGCCCCGCTCACGGGTGACTCACCGGGCTGCTCGGGTCGCCTTTCGGGCTCTTCGTGTCCGGATCGTGCGCCGACCGCCAAATCCCCCACATCCACTCCTCTTGCCGCGCTGCTGCCTGCCCCAGGTCCGACGCAGGCCCACCAACCCCATAACGAGCGGGAGTTCCGCAAGGGTCGGGAGATGGGTCAATCCTTGCGCTTCCGGAGAAAGCACAGGGCCGGAGGACACACTATGCGGAGCAGCGCCCGCCGGGGACGGAGCGTCACCCGCATCGCGTACGGCGGCGAAGGGCTCCGGCTCCGCCAGCCGCCGCCAGTGGCCGATCGGCCATGCGATCACCACGGCCTTGCCCACCACCAGGTCCTCGGAAATCGTGCCGCGCCCCTCGTCGTCGAGGTGGTAGCGCGAGTCGGCCGAATTGGAGCGGTGGTCCCCCATGACGAAGATGCGTCCCTTCGGCACCCGCACCTCGAACTTCAGCTTCGACGGTGGGTTGTCCGGGTGGACGTACGGCTCGTTCAGCGGAACGCCGTTGACCGTGATCCGCCCCTGCGCGTCGCAGCAGCGCACCGTGTCACCGCCGACGCCCACCACCCGCTTGATCAGGTCCTGCTCGTCCGCGGACGGCAACAGGCCGATGAAGGTCAGGAACTGCTTCGCCTGTTTGATGCCCACCGGATCGTCCCCGCTGGGCTTGTGCTCGTTCTCCAGCCAGCCGCCGGGGTCCTTGAAGACCACGACGTCACCGCGTTCGGGCTTGGCGCCGAACCAGGGCGTGAGCTTGTCCACCAGCACCCGGTCACCGATCCTGATCGTCTGCTCCATCGAGCCGGACGGGATCACGAACGCCTGCACCAGGAAGGTCTTCAGCACCAGTGCGATCAGCAGCGCCACTGCGACGAGCACCGGAATCTCCCGGATGGCCGAACGCCGACGTCTGCGCTTGATCCGCTGCGCCGCCCTACGGCGCTCCGCCCGGCCCCCCGTGGCACGGGGCGGCAGCGGCCCACCGTCGACCCCGTCCGCCGCCGCGTCGTCGTCCATCGCGGCCCCGTCCGATGCGGTCGGGTCTGCCGGCACCGTGGGCTCCTCAGCGGCTGCGCCCGCCCGCGCGCGCGTAGCCGGGCCTCCCGGCGATACCGGGCCCGTCGCCACCGGAGGGCGCGGGGGCGAGGGGGGCGGCTGCTGGTCGCCCCGCTCTGGGACGCCTTGCGGGGGCTCGTACGGAGCACCGTACGGTACGCCGAGACGCTCCGCGCGGGGCGGAGGCTGGGGCGCAGTCGGGTGGGGAGTCGCCGGCGGGCCCTGAGGCTGGTGGGCGGCGGCTGTGGGGTGGGGCGTGGTGGGCCCCCCCCGGGCGGGGGGGGGGCCCGCCCCCCCCGCCCCCGGGGGGCCGCCCGCGGGGCGGGGGGGCGCCCCCCCCCGCCC
>NZ_JBEHZD010000273.1:0-10313 GCF_040240285.1 Streptomyces sp. HSW2009
CCCCCCCCCCCCCGGGGCCCGCCGCCCGCGGGCGCCCCCCGCCCGCCGCGGCGCCCCCCCCCCCCCCCCCCCCCCCCCCGGGGGGCGCAGCGAGCCGGTTATGGGAAGGCGCGGTGCGCGGGCCGGCGGGGCCGGGCTGGGGCCCAGGAGGCGGCCTGCGAGCGGGAGACGCGAGGGCGGGGGCGAGGGGCCCACTCGCGGCCCGCCCTCACGTCGGCTCAGCCGCCGGATCAGCCTCGGATCAGCCGCGGGGGCGTAGCCGCAAGGTGAGGATCTGGAACGGTCGCAGGGTCAGTTCCAGTGCTCCGTCGGGGGTGAAGGCGTGGGACGGGGCGCCGTCCAACGGACGTTCCAGGAGGTCGGTTTCGGTCACGGAGGCGAACGGCACGGAGCCGGTGAGCGTCGTGGTGGCCCGGCCGCCGGCGCACTCGTACAGCCGCACCACCACGTCCCCGCTGCGGTCCTCGGCGAGCTTGACCGCCTCGACGACGACCTGGTCGCCGGCGGTCGTGACCAGCGGCTCGGTGGCCCGCCCGCCGGTGACGGAGCGCTCGGGCAGGTTGATCCGGTGCCCCTCGCGCACCGCGTCGGTCACGGTCGCGCCGGGCGCCAGGGCGTACCGCAGCCGGTGGGTGCCGTGGTCGGTCTCGGGGTCGGGGTAGCGCGGGGCACGGAGCAGCGAGAGCCGCACCGTGGTGGTCTGTCCGCCGTCCGGCCGGACGGTGCGGGTGACGTCGTGCCCGTAGGTCGAGTCGTTGGTGACCGCGGCGCCCCAGCCGGGCTCCTCGACCTGGATCCACCGGTGGGCGCAGATCTCGAACTTGGCCGCCTCCCAGGAGGTGTTGGTGTGCGTGGCGCGGTACACGTGACCGAACTGGGTCTCGGCCGCCGACCGATCGGCCTTCACGTCCAGCGGGAAGGCCGCCTTGAGGAACTTCTCCGTCTCCCGCCAGTCGACCTCTGTGTCGATGTCGAGCACCTTCGCGCCGGCACGGAGCGCGATCCGCTGCACGGCGGTGGAGCCGGCGTCGCCGAAGGTGCGGGAGACGGTGAGTACCGCGCGCTCGTCGGTGGCCTCGGCCACGGTGACCTCGTCGACGTCGAGCAGGTCGGTCACGTTGTGCCGGTAGAAGTGATCGACGTCCCAGGCGTCCCACATGTTGGGAAAGTCCGGGTGGAGTTGGAGGAGATTGCCCGCGAGACCGGGCGCGATGGCCTCCCGCCCGGCCGCCAGGTCGTACGCGGAGACGACCAGGCCGCGGTCGTCCACCTCGATCCGCAACAGACCGTTGGCGAGGACGTGGCCGCCGCCCGGACGCTCGGCCAGCGTCACCGGGGCGCCGGGTGGCGCAGTCCGCACCACGGAGCCACCCGCGGGCACGCCCCGGCGGGCGTGCGGGGCGGCGTTGAAGACGACGGCCTGTTCGCCGGGGCCGGCCAGCGCCGTCTGTGCCGCCCGTACCAACTCGGTCAGCTCCGCGTGCACGCGCGCGTAGGTCTCCCGTGCCTCACGGTGCACCCAGGCGATGGAGGAGCCCGGCAGGATGTCGTGGAACTGGTGCAGCAGCACCGTCTTCCAGAGCCGCTCCAGATCCGCGTACGGATAGCGGAAGCCGGGCACCGTACGGGCCGCGGTGGCCGCCCACAGTTCGGCCTCCCGGAGCAGCGACTCGCTGTGCCGGTTGCCCTGCTTTGTCTTGGCCTGCGAGGTGTACGTGCCGCGGTGCAGCTCCAGGTACAGCTCGCCCGCCCACACCGGAGCGTCCGGGTACTCCGCCTGCGCCGCGGCGAAGAAGGCCGCGGGCCGCTCGATCGTCACCCGGGGCGAGCCCTCCAGATCGGCCACCCGGCGCGCCCTGGCGAGCATGTCGCGGGTGGGCCCGCCCCCGCCGTCGCCGTGGCCGAACGGGGCCAACGAGCGGGTTCCACGGCCCTTCTCCTGGTAGTTGCGCACCGCGTGCGCGAGCTCCGCGCCGCCCAGGTCCGAGTTGTAGGTGTCGATCGGCGGGAAGTGCGTGAAGACGCGGGTGCCGTCGATGCCCTCCCACCAGAACGTGTGGTGCGGAAACTTGTTGGACTGGCTCCAGGAGATCTTCTGCGTCAGGAACCAGTCGGACCCCGAGAGCTTCACCAACTGGGGCATCGCCGCCGTGTAGCCGAACGAGTCCGGTAGCCACACCTCCTTGGTCTCGATGCCGAACTCGTCCAGGAAGAAGCGCTTGCCGTAGAGGAACTGGCGGGCCATCGCCTCTCCGCCCACCATGTTGGTGTCGGATTCCACCCACATGCCGCCGACCGGTACGAACTGGCCGCTCGCCACCTTCTCCCGCACCCGGGCGAAGACCTCGGGCCGGTGCTCCTTGATCCACGCGAGCTGTTGGGCCTGCGACATGGCGAACACGAAGTCGGGGTGTTCGTCCATCAGGTTGACCACGTTGGACGCCGTACGGGCCACCTTGCGCACCGTCTCGCGCAGCGGCCACAGCCACGCCGAGTCGATGTGTGCGTGCCCGACGGCGCTGATGCGGTGTGCTGAGGCGTTCGCCGGGGCGGCCAGCACGCCGGCGACCGCGTCCCGGGCGCGGGCGGCGGTGCCGGGGACGTCACCCAGGTCGAGCGCGTCGAGAGCGCGCTCTACGGCGCGCAGCAGCTCGAAACGGCGCGGGTCACCGGTGGAGAGCTGCGTCATCAGGCTGCCGACCACCTCCAGGTCCTGGACGAGTTCCCACACCTCGGCGTCGAAGACGGCCAGGTCGACCCGGGCCAGCCGGTACAGCGGTTCGTCGCTGGCGGTACGGCGGTCGCCCTCGTACGTCGGCCGCTGGTCGACCAGGATCGGGTTGGCCGCGGCCTCCACGTACAGCTCGACCTCCTCGCCACCGGCGACCGGGGCGCCGATACGGACCCAGTCGTTGTGCGGGTTGAGCGCCTTCACGGCGGCCCCGTCGGCGCGGTAGACCAGCCCTTCGCACTGGAATCCGGGCAGTTGACGGTCGAAGCCCAGGTCGAGTACGGCTTCCACGGTGCGGCCCTCCCACGCCTCGGGAACCCGGCCGGTCACCTTCCACCACGTGGTGCCCCACGCGGGCCCCCACCGGTCGCCGACGGAGGCCGGCCGGTACGCGGCGGCCAGCCCCTCGGCGACCGGCACCGGTTCGCCGGGCGCGTCCCCGCGCGCAACGGCCAGCGGCTCCGCGGCCCCGTGGACGGCGGGCCGAATGCGCTCGGCGAGAACGCGGCGCAGGCGGGCTTCGACGATGGTCCGGTCGTCATGCATGGCGGCGACTCCGATGGTCGATGGGCTGCTGGTACGGGGGGTACGGGGCGGCACCGGGTCGGGTGCGCGGTGCTGTGGTGGGGCGGGGCTGGTGGGTTGGGTTGGGGTGGGAGTGGGCGGACGGTGCGGTTGCACGGAGCGGTGTGCAGGACACCCCGGGGGCCGGTTTGCCGGAGTGGCTCCGCGGGCGCGTGACGCTCAGGTGGCATTACCACTGCCAGGTGAAGGAAACCGGCCCGGCACCGCCGAACGCCGCCACCTCGCGCGCCCGCGCGAGACGTTTCCGGGGGACCGTTGGATATTTGGCGCGGCATCGCGCGCGCGTGCTCGCGCGAGGGCGGCCCCGGGGCCTCGTTGGCGGTCGGTGGCGCGTCGCCGACCACGCGTGTGCTGCGTGAGGGTGACTCTGCGGTCTTGTCGGCGCCCGGCCGGGATCTCGCGCGCGTGCCCGAGCGAGGGTGGTTCCTACGGCCCCCTCGGGCGCCCAACGGAGCTCTTCGCGTGCGCGCTCGCGCGCTACCGGACCGCCGCAGACTCCATACCGCCCCGCGCCAAGGGCCGGGGACCGAGCTGGGCGGCGCTGGTACGCCTTGCCCCGTCCCCGCACACAGCGCCCCGCACACACACTGCCCCGTGCCCCGTGCCCCGTGCCCCGTGCCCCGTGCCCCGTGAGGCAGTGTGCTCCATGGCCATGGGGCGGGTTCCCACGCGAGCGGCGTGCTCTGTCAAAGCGGCCTCGCGGAAGCGCGCCGTTGCCCAGTGTCCCGCGCGGCCTGCGGAGGCGTACGCGCGCTTCGCCCGCGGCCTCCAGCCCTTAGCGCACACCGTTGCGTACCGCTCCCTCCGTAGGCACCTGATGCTGGAGCGGGGCTCCATCGGCTGAACCCCCGTAGGACCGGAACCGGGCAACGGGGTGCGTGCGCCGTATCCCCGTGGCGGCGTGGTCCGTTCCGTAAGCGGTCCCTGTTGCGGGCGCCCATGTCGCCCGCCGCGCAGCGTTCACCCGGCGTAGCGGGCGCCATCCGTGCCATGGGCCGTGCACGGATGGCGGTACGTGTCGGGTGCCCGCTCCGTCGTCCCGTCCCACCGCCCGATACGCGGCAAAGGGCCCACCCGCTCCTCTGCCCCACCGAGTGAAAGGCCGCCCGACATGACCGCAGCCGCTGCACCGACGTCCCAGCGAACCGCTCCGGCGGGAGCGCCGACCGCAGCCGCGAGCAGCGGTGCGACGGCCCTGGCCGACGGGTGCGCGGAGTTGGCCGTCGCCCTCGACGTCGGGGGTACGAAGATCGCTGGGGCGCTCGTGGACCGGCGCGGCACGCTCCGTGCCAGAGCGCGCCGTCCCACGCCACCGAGCACGTCCCCGGCCCGCTCCGCCACGAGGCCCGCCGCGCCCCGTACCAGGACCGCCCCGCCCCGTACGGGCCCCGTCCCCTCCGGTGCGGAGCGGGAACCGGCGCTCCGTACGGGGCACGGGGCGCCGCACCCGGCCACGGAACCGGAGCCGAGGACGGGGCCGGAGCCGGGACGAGAACCGGCGCCGGGCGCCCTGCGGGATGCAGCCCCGGGCCCGGACGCGGCTGGGGACGAGAACGCCGCCGAGGCGGTGATGGCGGCGGTGATCGAGGTGATCGCTGAACTCGCGCAGGCACCCGAGTGGACGCGCGTGACCCGTTGCGGGATCGGCAGCGCGGGACCGGTGGACGCCGAGCACGGCACCGTCAGTCCGGTGAACATCGCCGCCTGGCGCGACTTCCCGCTGCACGCCCGTACGGAGGCGGAGCTCGTGCGCCACGGGGCACCGGTGCCTGCCGTCCTGGTGGGGGACGGGGTGGCGATGACCGCGGCTGAACACCGGTTCGGAGCCGCCCGTGGCTGCCGCAACGCACTGTGCCTGGTGGTCTCCACGGGCGTCGGCGGCGGCCTCATCGTGGACGACCGACTCCACCCCGGCCCCTCGGGCAATGCCGGCCACATCGGTCACATCAGCGTGGCCGTCGACGGGGCGCCGTGCGTCTGCGGGTCGCGCGGTTGCGTCGAGGCCATCGCCTCCGGCACGGCCATCGCCGGCTGGGCCGCCGGGGCGGGCTGGCGGGCCCCCACCGAGGACCGCTCGGCGGCGCAGGTCGCCGCCGCGGCGCGCGCGGGCGACCGGGTGGCCCTGGCCGCGTTCGACCGGGCCGGGCGGGCCCTGGCCGCGGCCATCGCCGGCACGGCCACCTTGCTGGAGGTCGAACGGGCCGTGATCGGCGGCGGCGTCGCGGCGGCCGGAGACGTCCTGTTCGGGCCCGTACGGCGGCACCTGGCGACCTATGCGGCGCTGTCGTTCGTACGCGGGCTCACCGTGGTGCCGGCGGCCCTGGGCGCCGATGCCGGGCTCGTCGGGGCGGCTGCGGCGGCCTTCGATCTCCTGTCCGACGGCGCCGACCACGCCCCGTGAAGCCCCCGAGGTCCCTGTGAGCGCCTCCGACCCTGGCACCGTCCCCCGGGGCCGCGGTGCCGGCCGTCGGCGGCCTCACGCCAACCTCCCGCCCCGCCCTGCCCTGCCCTCCGCACGGGGCCGCACCCTCCCCTCCCGCTGCTTGGCTCCGCTTCGTATGGAGGGGCAGACGGGGCACGGGGCCCGAACAACACGGGGCACGGGGCGTACGGCGCGTACGGGCACAGGCCGTACCGATCACGAGAGACGGAGCACGGAGCAGGGCGCGTACCGATCAAGGCGCACGGAGCGCGGAGCCAGACGGCGCACAGCGCCACGCAGCGCGCGCCACGTACCCCAGCAGGCAGCGAGCGCCGACCAGCGGGCGGGGCCCGCCCCGTGGCGTCAGGGCTTGACTGACCGGTAGTAGCGCATGGAGCCCTCGTGGAGCTTGAGGGGATCGGTGTAGATCGCGGTACGGAGGTCGACGCGCTGCGCCGCGTGCACCTGCTCGGCGATGTAGTCACGGTTGTGGATCACCGTGCGGGTGACGGCCTCGGTCAGGTCCCTTTTGGTCGTGTCGGTGGTCACCAGCAGGTTCGCCACCGCGATGGTCTTGACCGGTTGGGTGTTGTCGGCCTCTTTGTAGGCGTCGGTGGGCATCACGGCCGCCCGGTAGTAGTGCCGGGAGCCGCTCTCGTGGATGCGGTCCATCAGGTCGCCGAGGGGGACGAGGCGAACGGGGTAGCTCTCGGAGAGTTGCACGACGGCGGAGGTGGGCAGGCCGCCGGACCAGAAGAACGCGTCGATCTTGCCCTCTCGCAGCATCGCGGTCATCTTGTTGATCCCCACCTGCACCGGCACCACGTCTTTCGCCGGGTCGAGCCCCGCAGCCCGCAGCAGCCGCTCCGCGATCAACCGGACGCCAGATCCTGGCTGGCCGATCGCCACCCGCTTGCCGGCCAGGTCCCGCGTCCGGCGCACCGTTGACTTGGTGGGTACGACCAGTTGCGCGTAGTCGTCGTACAGGCGCGCGCACGCGCGCAACCGCGTCGTGCCCGGTCCGCTGCCGTCCAGGTAGGTCGCCACCGCATCGGCCGTGGCGATGGTGAACGCTGCCTTCCCTTCGACCAGCCGACGGATGTTGTGCAGCGACCCCTCGCTCGGCAGGAGTTTCACGTTCAGTTTCGGCTCGTCCTTGTGCAGCCGCTCCTTGAGCAATTCGCCGTACCGTGCGTACACGCCCGTGCGCACCCCGGTCGTGATCGTCACGCTTCCCCCGGGGCTGGCCGCGCCGTCGAACGGCGACAACCACCACAGCAACAGGCCGAACGTCACGGTGCCGGCGATGGCCAGCCGCCACAGACGGCGCGCCCGCTGGGCACGTCGGGAACCCGGGCCGTCCGCTGCGCCTGTGGCGCGCCTTACCGGCCACCGTCCGGGCCGCTCCGTAGGGGTCTTGGGCATGGGGCGGATACTGCCAGCAACGGAGCAGAGAAGGGAGGGGCAGGGCACGGAGCCGAACACGTACCCTGGTCAACTGAGATGAGTGCGAAGACATACGAGGTGCGCACCTACGGGTGCCAGATGAACGTCCACGACTCCGAGCGGCTGTCCGGGCTCCTGGAGGACGCCGGCTACGTGCGGGCGCCCGAGGGCCATGCCGAGGGCGAAGCCGACATCGTCGTCTTCAACACCTGCGCGGTGCGGGAGAACGCCGACAACCGGCTCTACGGCAATCTCGGCAGACTCGCGCCGCTCAAGGCGAAGCGGCCGGGGATGCAGATCGCGGTCGGCGGCTGCCTCGCCCAGAAGGACCGCGACACGATCGTCAAGAAGGCCCCGTGGGTGGACGTGGTCTTCGGCACGCACAACATCGGCAGCCTGCCGGTGCTCCTGGAGCGCGCCCGGGTGCAGGAAGAGGCCCAGGTCGAGATCGCGGAGTCGCTGGAGGCGTTCCCGTCGACGCTCCCCACCCGCCGCGAGTCCGCGTACGCGGCGTGGGTGTCCATCTCGGTCGGCTGCAACAACACCTGCACCTTCTGCATCGTGCCCGCGCTCCGTGGCAAGGAGAAGGACCGCCGCCCCGGCGACATCCTCGCCGAGGTCGAAGCGCTGGTCGCCGAGGGCGTCACCGAGATCACGCTGCTCGGCCAGAACGTCAACGCGTACGGTTCGGACATCGGCGACCGGGAGGCGTTCAGCAAGCTGCTGCGTGCCTGTGGGCAGATCGATGGCCTGGAGCGGGTGCGCTTCACCTCGCCGCACCCGCGCGACTTCACGGACGACGTGATCGCAGCCATGGCCGAGACGCCGAACGTCATGCCGCAACTGCACATGCCGCTCCAGTCCGGCTCCGACACGGTGCTCAAGGCGATGCGCCGTTCGTACCGGCAGGACCGCTTCCTCGGCATCATCGACAAGGTGCGCGCCGCCATGCCCGACGCGGCGATCTCCACCGACATCATCGTCGGCTTCCCCGGCGAGACCGAGGCGGACTTCGAGCAGACGCTGCACGTCGTGCGCGAGGCCAGGTTCGCCCAGGCGTTCACCTTCCAGTACTCCAAGCGCCCTGGCACCCCGGCCGCGGAGATGGCCGACCAGATTCCCAAGGCGGTCGTCCAGGACCGTTACGAGCGACTGGTCGCCGTCCAGGAGGAAATTAGCTGGGCGGAGAACAAACGCCAGGTCGGCCGCACCGTGGAGGTCCTGGTGGCCGAGGGCGAAGGCCGCAAGGACGACGCCACGCGCAGGCTCTCGGGCCGCGCCCCCGACAACCGCCTGGTGCACTTCACCCGCCCCGACGAACCGGTGCGCCCCGGCGACGTCGTCACGGTCGACATCACCTACGCGGCGCCCCACCACCTCCTCGCGGAGGGCACGCCCCGTGGCGTGCGGCGCACGCGCGCGGGTGACGCGTGGGAGCGCCGCACCGCGGCTCCCGAGCAGAAGCCCGCGGGCGTCATGCTCGGCCTGCCCACCGTGGGTGCCCCCGCGCCGCTGCCCGCGGAGTCCGGCGGCTGCGCCGTCCGCTGACCCCCGGCCTCCCACCACCGGGCCGCATGGCCCCGCTCGGCGCCCCGTCACCGCCCACGACGGGGCGCCGTGGCGTCCACCGTCGTGACATCCACGGCCGCACCGGCCCCGTCGCGCGGGCGGGTGCAGCCGGTGGGCCGTTCGCCCCGGGGCCTACGGGACGGGGCCGGGCTGTGGGTGTGGCCGCTGGCGCCGTAGCCGGGCGGGGGGTGTGCAGACGGCACGGTGCAGCCCTGGGCGGCAGGACAGCGCAGCCCCGGACAGCCGGACGGTGCCGGCGGGGCCCGACGACGTAGGCTGCCGATCATGCTTGTCGCTGCCGCCGTGTGCCCTTGCCCGCCCCTGCTCGTGCCCGAGGTCGCCACCGGGGCCGCACTCGAACTGAACCCCCTGCGCGAGGCGTGCTCGGACGCGCTCAGCGTGCTGGCCGCTGCCCGCCCCGACCGGTTGATCGTCCTGGGACCGGCCGCCGCGGGTACCGAAGGCCGCTACCCGAGCGGTGCCGCCGGAACGTTCCGCGGCTACGGCGTGGACCTGACCGTCCATCTCGGCGCCCGCCCGGACGGGCAGCAAGCCACTGCGACGGGGCACGGCGTACGGAGCGACGGAACGCGCGGCGCCGCGGCCGTGACGGGGCACGGGGCGCGGCAGGAGGCTCCTGGCCCGAGTGACCCGGCGGCACCGGCTGCTGCCCACGCTGCGTACGACGGGGGCGCTGGCCCGGAGGGTGCGGCCGAGGGGCTTGGGCGGAGCGCCCCGGAGCGCACGGCGGGTGGTGACGGGACCCAGGGGGCGGATCACTGGGCCGCGAGCCGGCAACTGCCCCTCTCGCTCACCGTGGGCGGCTGGCTCCTGGAGCGCGCACAGTGGACCGCCGCACCCGTGGAGGGCGTCGGCGTCCTCGAAGACCTCGATACGGCCCGCTGCACCGCCCTCGGTCGCGAACTGGCGGACTCCGCCGACCGGGTGGCCCTCCTGGTGACCGGAGACGGCAGCGCGCGCCGCACCCTGAAGGCACCCGGCTATCTGGACGAGCGCGCCGCCGCCTTCGACGCCGCAGTGGCACAGGCCCTCGGCACCGCCGACGTCGCCGCCCTGACGGCCCTCGACGTGCCGCTCGCCCGCGACCTCCTGGCCTGCGGTCGCAGCGCATGGCAGGTACTGGCCGGCGCGGCACCCGGCGCGGCCCTCCACGGCGAACTGCTCTACGACGAGGCGCCCTACGGCGTCGGCTACGTCGTGGCCACCTGGTCGTAACAGCAGACTCGCGGGGCACGGAGCACGGGGCACGGAGCACGGGGCACGGGCACCCAGCCGGAATGCAGAACACGCGGGCCACGGAGACCACGGGGCCCAGGACGAGGGCAGACGGAGCACGGAGCTAGACACAGACGGGGCACGCAGCATGGAGCGGTGCCCGGGGCCGCGGAGCCGTGCGCGGGGGCCAGCCCCATATGGCCCGGCAGCGCCCCGAGCGGTGTCCCGTGCCCCTGGGAACGACCAACGGGGGGGGGGGGGGGGGGGCGGGGGGGGGGGGGGGGGGGGGGGGGGGGGGGGGGGGGGGGGGGGGGGGGGGGGGGG
>NZ_JBEHZD010000274.1:0-10298 GCF_040240285.1 Streptomyces sp. HSW2009
CGAGCGGCCGCTACGTGCGCCGCCGGTGGGCCGGGGGGGGGGGGGCGGGGCGGGCCGGGGCGGGGGGCGGCCGCGCGCGCCGGGGCGGGGGGGGGGGGGGGGGCCCCGGTGGGGCGCGGGGGGGGCGGCGCGGACGTCCGCGGGGTGGGCGTCCCGCAGGTCCGCCGGGTGGGCGCCGCGGACGTCCGCCGGCTGGGGGTCCCGTGGATCCGCCGGCTGGGGCTCGCGTACGCCGCCCGTTCCGTGCGGGAGACGCGCGCCGGTCATCGGAGCGGGTGCCGTGGGGGCGGCCGGCGCGGCCGGCTGGCCGGGGTGGGGCTGGTGCAGGCCCGGTACGCGGCCGGGGGCGTACGTCCGATGGGCCGGGGGTGTTGCGGAGGTCGCCGCGGTGGGGCACCAGGCAGGGTGCGGGGCGAGCGCGGCCAACTGGTCGTAGGCGATGCCCTGGGTGTGGCCGAGCATCCAGTGCACCGGTCGCTGGCCGCTGAGGGTGAGCAGTAGCCGGTGGGCGAACCAGTAGCGCGGCAGTCGCTCGCGCGCCCGCTGCCTCGTCGCGGGGTCCGGGCCGCCGGGCCGCCGCTGGTCGTGCCGCCGCGGCGGACCGCCGGCCTGGCGCGGGACGCGGCGGGGTGTGGCCGGCCCCGAGCCGGTTCCGGCTCGGCTGCGAAGGGGCGGCTGGTTGCTGTTGCCGCTGTTGATAGCGCCGTCGGTGTTGCCGTTGCTGCTGGGGCTTGGGTCGGCACCGGTGGCTGCGCCCGCACTCGCGCTGGTGGTCGTACCCGTACCTGTGCTGGTGGTTGGAGCCGTACGCGTGCCCGTGCCGGCGGTCGTGCCCGTACCCGCACTCGTCCCCGCGCCCGGACCCGTGGCTGCGCCCGTGCCCCTACCCGTGCCCGCACCGGCGCGCGTCGGCAGTTGGCCGCTCGTGCGGGGGCGGGGGACGCGGGTCTCGGTGGGTGGTGGGGCGTCGTATGTCGCGGGCGGGGTGGGCGGTGTGCTCGTCCTCGGGGCGGGGGCCGGCACGGTGGGAGCGGGTGGTCGGGGGCTGCGGGGCGCCGTGCCCGTGAGGGGCGGGGTGTCGGTGGTTGCTCTCTGGGCCAGGCCGTTCGTCCGTCGGTGCATCCGTTGCTCGCCCCCGTTCTCCGGGCCCGGTTTCCGTACCGGGCGGTAGTTTCCGTCAGATGACTTCTACCGGCGGGTTCGCGGCGCGGGCAACGGCGAATCTCAGGTGTGGGCATCGCCGTGCGTGACCACCTATTCGGGTGATGGAGCCGGTCCCAGCAGGGTCGTCACGGAGGTTCGGGCCGTGCGGTGGGCGAGGCCCAGGGCGGTGTCGAGCCCCTACCCCGAAGGGGGACCGGCGCGCTTATGCTTGCCGACAGCACGGCCTCACAAGTCTTGATGAAAGCGGCGAACATGCGCGTGTACGTCCCCCTCACCCTCCCCGGCCTGGCCGAGGCCCACCAGGCGGGCGAGCTGGGCCCGGCCCCGCTGGACGCGTACGCGGTGACGCCGGCGCTGCGCGAGTGGTACGTGTCGGACGACATCGAGGAACTGGAGTACGCGGCGCTCAACCGGGCCGCCGCGGCCTCGCTGCGCCGGATCGCCGGCGACCCGACCGCACCGCGCCGCCGGGTGGTCGTCGCGGTCGACGTACCGGACGGCCAGGCGGTGGCCGATCCGGACCGCGGGCTCGACCAGTCGGCCCTCGGCGAGGTGCGGATCTCCGCGACGGTGCCGCTCGGCAAGGCCGCCGCGGTGCACGTGGACTCGGAGGAGGCGGAGCCGGACGTGACCGCCGCCGCTGCCGCCCTCGGCGCCGCCGACCAGGGCGATGACGACGCCCGCTTCACGGTGGACGGGGCCGAGGACCACGAGCTGCTGTGGTACGCGACGCAGGAGATTCCTAACCTGATCGGTTGACCCGTTGCCCGTTGCCCGTTGCCCGTTGCCCGTTGCCCGTTGCCCGTTGACCCGCTGATCGGCTGACCTGCCGACCGTCCACCGGTCGCGTGCCTGGCGTGGAGGCGGCCGGCCGGTCCGCCGGCCGGTCTGCTGCGGGTGGGACCGGCCGCCGTGCCGCGCCGACCTTGTGGCCGCCGCCACCCCGACCCCGCCACCCCCGACCCCGGCGCAGCCGCGCCTGCTGGGGAGGGCGGAGTGCGCGGGGCGGGTGCGGCAGGTACGGGCCGCGGGCCGGTCGCTCCGGCAGGGCCCGGCGGGCGGCGGCGCTGCCCGGGGCGGCGCCGCGCCGGACACGCGGCTCCCACTCGCCGGACACGCGGCTCCCACTCGCCGGGCGCGTAGCCACCCCCACGGCCGGTACTGGACCGGGGGAGTGTCAGAGGGGCCGGGTACCGTCGTGGGCATGGGGAAGCATGAGACGCACATCATCTGGGACTGGAACGGCACCCTCTACCACGACCTCGACGCCGTGATCGCGGCCACCAACGCCGCGTTCGCCGAGATCGGCCTCGCACCCATCACGCTCGACCGGTATCGCGAGCTGTACTGCGTGCCGGTGCCGCGCTTCTACGAACGCCTGATGGGGCGGCTGCCGACGCAGGACGAGTGGCTCCAGATGGATGTGGTCTTCCGGCGGCGGTACGAGGAGCAGCAGGTCGGCTGCGAGCTCGCGGACGGCGCCGCGGCGCTGCTCGAAGGCTGGCAGACGGCGGGCCGCACCCAGTCGCTGCTCTCGCTCTACGGGCACGAGAGCCTGTTGCCGCTGGTCAGCCGCTTCGGCATAGCCTCGCGGTTCGTCCGGGTCCAGGGGCGTGTCGGCCCGTCGGGCGGGGGCAAGGCGGAGCACATGGTGCGCCACCTCGCGGAGCTGCCGGACGTGGACGTGGCCCGCACCGTGGTCATCGGTGACGCCGTGGACGACGCGTTGGCCGCTCAGCACGTGGGGGCCAGGGCCGTGCTCTACTCCGGCGGTTCCCACAGCCACGCCAGCCTGGCGGAGGTGGGCGTGCCCATAGCCGACACGCTGGCCGAAGCGGTGGAGCTGGCCGAGGCGCTGACGGCCTGACCCGACGGACGCGGCCTGACCCGACGGACGGCGGGCCGCCCCGTACCGGACACGACGGTACGGGCGCCTGCCGCACGCGGGGGTGCGGGCGCCCGACCGGTCCCCCCCGTGCCCAGCCCCTACCACTCCAAGGCACCCGGCAGCCCCAGCCCACCTGCCAGCCCCAGCCCACCTCGCAGCCCCGGCCGCCCAGCGTGCCCAGCGGCCTGGGCGCCCCACTCCGGCCGCGACCCGAGCCCAGCGACCCAAGCCCACCCCGGCAAGCGGGCCGGGGCCCTCACCCCAAAGGTGCCTTGGCCCGGAGGACCGTGAGGAATTCCCGCATCCAGGCCGAGTGGTCCGGCCAGGCGCGGGCGGAGACCAGCGGGCCGTCCACGACGACCTCGGCGTCCTGGAAGGTGGCGCCGGCCGACTGCATGTCGAGTTCGAGCGCGGGATAGGAGGTGACGCGGCGGCCACTGAGGCTGTCGGTGGCGGCGGTCAGCAGCGGGCCGTGGCAGATCTGGGCCACCGGCTTGTCGGCGTCGAAGAACGCCTTGACTACCTTGCGCAGCTCGCCGTCGTTGCGTAGGTACTCCGGGGCCCGGCCGCCTGGCACCACCAGCGCGGCGTACTGCCCCGGGTCGACCTCGGCGAAGGCCAGGTCGGCCGGCCAGGTGTAGCCGGGCTTCTCGGTGTACGTGTCGTAGCCGTCCTCGAAGTCGTGGACGACGAAGCGGAGCTTCTTGCGGCTCGGTGCCGCGATGTGGACCTCGTACCCCTCCTCGCGCAGCCGCTGGTAGGGGTAGAGCACCTCCAGGGACTCCGCCGCGTCGCCCGTCACGATGAGGATCTTCGCCGTCATCCGCCTACCTCCGTGGTGCGCCGGTGTGCCGGGCGGGGCTGACCCCCACGACGCTGGCTCCTCCGGCGCTGGCTCCGAACTGTCCGGGTTTGTTCACCGTGCACTGCCGGGCGGGGTTTGCCAAGCCCTTCGACCCCGTTCGGCGACTTCCTGCCGTGTGCGTTGCGCTTTGGTCCGTTTCGCTCAAAGTTCCGGACCCAGATTTGTATATATCGGGCCGCTGACGTCGGCCCAGGGGGGAGCGATAGCCTTACGGCGTGATCAGCGCGATATCCCACGAGGGCAGAGTGGCCCTCGCCGCCGGCTGTTGCCGGGCGGGAGTACAGCGCCCGGCGCACCATAGTGCCCGGGGCGTCGCGAGATCTCTTTCACAGGGTTGTTGGCCACATTTGGTCAGGAGTGGCCCAGCCCGAGCTCATTCCCGCATAACGTCGACAGCGACCGGCGATCCCGCGTCACGACGTCATGCCACCGCACATCGATGTCACGCAACGGCGCGCGACAGGAGCAGAGGAAATGCAGACCAAGCTGGACGAAGCCAAGGCCGAGCTGCTCGAACGAGCGGCCCGGGTCGCTGAGCAGAACCCCGCCCACAACCAGCAGCCGGAGCGGGGGCTCGATTCCGAGACCCTTCGCGCCTACCTCCAGCGCTACTACCTGCACACCGCCTACGAGGACCTGAGCGGGCGGGACCCGGTCGACCTCTTCGGTGCCGCGCTCTCGCACTACCGGCTGGCGCAGGTCAGGCCGCAGGGCACGGCGAACCTGCGCGTCCACACGCCCACGGTCGAGGAGAACGGCTGGACCTGCACCCACTCGGTGGTGGAGGTCGTCACCGACGACATGCCCTTCCTGGTGGACTCGGTCACCAACGAGCTCTCCCGGCAGGGCCGCGGCATCCACGTCGTGATCCACCCGCAGGTCGTGGTGCGCCGTGACGTGACCGGCAAGCTGCTCGAAGTCCTCGGCTCGCAGCGGGACCCGGAGGGCATCACCCTCGCCACCGGCCCCGACGTGGTCGGCGGGACCGCCGCCGGGGTCGCCGCGGCCACCGCCGTACTGCCGGCGGGCGACCTGCCGCACGACGCGGTGACGGAGTCCTGGATCCACGTCGAATTCGACCGCGAGACCGACCGCGGCGACCTCAAGCAGATCACCGCCGACCTGCGGCGGGTCCTGTCCGATGTGCGCGAGGCCGTCGAGGACTGGACCAAGATGCGTGAGTCCGCGCTGCGCATCGCGGATGAGCTGCCCGCCGAGCCGACCGCCAGTGACCTGCGGGAACAGGAGGTCGAGGAGGCCCAGGAACTGCTGCGCTGGCTGGCCGCCGACCACTTCACCTTCCTCGGTTACCGCGAGTACGAGCTGACCGCGGCGCCCGGCGAGGGCGGCGTGGAAGAGGACGTCCTGACCGCCGTGCCCGGCACCGGCCTCGGCATCCTGCGCTCCGACCCGGCGCACGCCGCCGACGGCAACCACGCGGCGCCCGGCGACGGCCGCCCCGGCTCGCCCTCCTTCAACCGGCTGCCGGCCGACGCCCGCGCCAAGGCCCGCGAGCACAAGCTGCTCATCCTGACCAAGGCCAACAGCCGGGCCACCGTGCACCGGCCGTCCTACCTCGACTACGTCGGCGTCAAGAAGTTCGACGCGGACGGCAACGTGGTGGGCGAGCGCCGGTTCCTCGGCCTGTTCTCGTCGGCCGCGTACACCGAGTCGGTGCGCCGGGTCCCGGTCATCCGCCGCAAGGTCGCCGAGGTGCTGTCCACCGCGGGCTTCACGCCGCAGAGCCACGACGGCCGCGACCTGCTCCAGATCCTGGAGACCTACCCGCGCGACGAGCTGTTCCAGACCCCGGTCGACCAGCTCCGTTCCATCACCACCTCGGTCCTCTACCTCCAGGAGCGGCGCCGGCTGCGGCTGTTCCTGCGGCAGGACGAGTACGGCCGCTACTACTCGGCCCTCGTCTACCTGCCCCGCGACCGCTACACCACCGGCGTCCGGCTGCGGCTGATCGACATCCTCAAGGAGGAGTTGAACGGCACCAGCGTCGACTTCACCGCCTGGAACACCGAGTCGGTGCTCTCCCGGCTGCACTTCGTGATCCGCGTCGCGCCCGGGGCGACCCTGGCCGACCTGACCGACACCGACGCCGACCGCATCGAGGCCCGCCTGGTGGAGGCCGCCCGCTCGTGGGCCGACGGCTTCGCCGAGGCGCTGAGCGCCGAGGTCGGCGAGGAGCACGCCGCCGAACTGCTGCGCCGGTACGGCAATGCCTTCCCCGAGGGGTACAAGGCCGACCACACGCCGCGCTCCGCCGTCTCCGACCTCCAGCACCTGGAGCGGCTGACCACCGCCGGCGGCCAGCGCGAGTTCGCGCTCAGCCTGTACGAGCCGGTCGGCGCAGGACCCGGCGAGCGCCGCTTCAAGATCTACCGCAGCGGCGGCCAGGTCTCCCTGTCGGCCGTCCTCCCCGTGCTCCAGCGGCTCGGCGTGGAGGTCGTGGACGAGCGCCCGTACGAGCTGCGCTGCTCGGACCGGTCCACCGCCTGGATCTACGACTTCGGCCTGCGGCTCCCCGAGCGGGTGGAGAGCGACGACGCCCGCGAGCGCTTCCAGAACGCGTTCGCCGCGGTGTGGACCGGCCGGGCCGAGAACGACAACTTCAACGAGCTGGTGCTCAGCGCCGGGCTCGACTGGCGGCAGGCGATGGTGCTCCGCGCGTACGCGAAGTACCTGCGGCAGGCCGGCTCCACCTTCAGTCAGACGTACATGGAGGACACCCTCCGCAACAACGTGCACACCACCCGGCTGCTGGTGAACCTCTTCGAGGCGCGGATGGCGCCCGAACGGCAGCGGGCCGGGAACGAGCTCACCGATGCGCTGCTCGAAGAGTTGGACGCCGCCCTCGACCAGGTCGCGAGCCTGGACGAGGACCGCATCCTGCGCTCCTTCCTCACCGTCATCAAGGCCACGCTGCGCACCAACCACTTCCAGCGCACCGGTGGCACCAGCGGCCCCGACGGTCAGCACGACGGCGCGGGCCAGCCGCACGGCTACCTGTCCATCAAGCTCGACCCGCAGGCCATCCCCGACCTGCCGGCGCCCCGCCCGGCGTACGAGATCTGGGTGTACTCGCCGCGCGTGGAGGGCGTCCACCTGCGGTTCGGCAAGGTCGCCCGCGGTGGGCTGCGCTGGTCCGACCGGCGCGAGGACTTCCGTACGGAGATCCTCGGCCTGGTCAAGGCGCAGATGGTGAAGAACACCGTCATCGTGCCGGTGGGCGCCAAGGGCGGCTTCGTCGGCAAGCGGCTGCCCGACCCGTCGGTCGACCGGGACGCCTGGCTGGCCGAGGGCATCGCCTGCTACAAGATCTTCATCTCCGGGCTGCTGGACATCACCGACAACCTGGTCGGCGGGCAGGTCGTGCACCCCGAGGGCGTCGTCCGGCACGACGAGGACGACACGTACCTGGTGGTCGCGGCCGACAAGGGCACCGCCACCTTCTCCGACATCGCCAACGAGGTCGCCGTCGACTACGGCTTCTGGCTCGGCGACGCCTTCGCGTCCGGCGGCTCGGCCGGCTACGACCACAAGGGCATGGGCATCACCGCCCGCGGCGCCTGGGAGTCGGTCAAGCGGCACTTCCGCGAGCTCGGCCACGACACCCAGACCGAGGACTTCACGGTCGTGGGCGTCGGCGACATGAGCGGCGACGTGTTCGGCAACGGCATGCTGCTCAGCGAGCACATCCGGCTGGTGGCCGCCTTCGACCACCGGCACATCTTCCTCGACCCGAACCCGGACGCGGCCGTCTCCTATGCCGAGCGCCGCCGGCTGTTCGAGCTGCCGCGCTCCTCGTGGGGCGACTACGACACCAAGCTGCTGTCCACCGGCGGCGGCGTGCACCCGCGCAGCGCCAAGTCCATTTCGGTCAACGCGCAGGTCAGGGCGGCCCTCGGGATTCCCGCCGGGGTCACCAAGCTGACGCCGGCCGAGCTGATGAAGGCCATCCTCCAGGCCCCGGTCGACCTGCTGTGGAACGGCGGCATCGGCACGTACGTCAAGTCCTCGCTCGAATCGCACGCGGACGTCGGTGACAAGGCCAACGACGCGATCCGGGTGGACGGCCAGGAGCTGCGGGTCAAGGTCGTCGGCGAGGGCGGCAACCTGGGCCTGACCCAGCTCGGCCGGATCGAGTTCGCCAGCGTCGGCGGGCCGCGGGACGCCGAGGGCCGGGCCACCGGTGGCCGGATCAACACCGACGCGATCGACAACAGCGCCGGCGTGGACACCTCGGACCACGAGGTCAACATCAAGATCCTGCTCAACTCGGTGGTCGCCGACGGCGACATGACCGTCAAGCAGCGCAACAAGCTGCTCGCCGAGATGACCGACGAGGTCGGCGCGCTGGTGCTGCGGAACAACTACGCGCAGAACACCGCGCTGGCCAACGCCGTCGCCCAGGCGCCCAGCCTGCTCCACGCCCACCAGCGCTTCATGCGCCGCCTCGGACGCGAGGGCCGGCTGGACCGGCAGTTGGAGTTCCTGCCCAGCGACCGGCAGATCCGTGAGCGGCTGGCCGCCTCGCGCGGTCTGACCCAGCCCGAGCTGGCCGTGATCCTCGCGTACATCAAGATCACGGTGGCCGAGGAGCTGGTGGCCACCAAGCTGCCGGACGACCCGTACCTCCAGCGGCTGCTGCACGCCTACTTCCCGCAGGCGCTGCGGGACCAGTTCGGCGAGCAGATCGACGCGCACGCGCTGCGCCGCGAGATCATCACGACCGTGCTGGTCAACGACACCGTCAACACCGGCGGTTCGACCTTCCTGCACCGGATGCGGGAGGAGACCGGCGCCTCCACCGAGGAGATCGTGCGCGCGCAGACCGCGGGCCGCGAGATCTTCGGCCTGGCCGGAGTGTGGGACGAGGTCGAGGCGCTGGACAACGTGGTCTCGGCGGATGTGCAGACCCGCGTCCGGCTGCACTCGCGGCGGCTGGTCGAGCGCGGTACGCGCTGGTTGCTCAACAACCGCCCGCAGCCGCTGGAGCTCGCCGAGACGATCGACTTCTTCAGCGAGCGGGTGGCGACCGTGTGGGCCGCCCTGCCGAAGCTGCTGCGCGGTGCCGACCTGGACTGGTACCAGGGCATCAACGAGGAGCTGAGCCAGGCGGGCGTGCCGGAGGAGTTGGCCTCGCGGGTGGCGAGCTTCTCGTCCGCCTTCCCGACGCTGGACATCGTCGCCGTCGCGGACCGCACCGGCAAGGACCCGCTGGCCGTCGCCGAGGTCTACTACGACATCGCCGACCGGCTGCGGATCACCCAGCTCATGGACCGCATCATCGAGCTGCCGCGCGCCGACCGCTGGCAGTCCATGGCCCGCGCCTCCATCCGCGAGGACCTGTACGCGGCGCACGCCGCACTCACCTCCGACATCCTCTCGGTGGGCAACGGCGACGCCACGCCCGAGCAGCGGTTCAAGGCGTGGGAGGAGAAGAACGCGGCCCTGCTCACCCGGGCCCGCGGCACGCTGGAGGAGATCCAGGGTTCGGACGACTTCGACCTGGCGAACCTGTCGGTGGCCATGCGCACGATGCGGACGCTGCTGCGCTCGCACGGCTGAGCAGGCTGGCCGCGGCCCGTCCGGGGGCTGGTGCGTTGGCCCGTACGGCGGCTGGTGCGTCGGTCAGTCCGGCGGGGTGGTGCGCCGGTCCGTCCGGCGGGCGGTGCGCCGGCCAGTTCGGGCGGCGATCCCCGGTGGCCGGCCGGAGAGTGGTACGACGCCGAGGGGCGGTACGGAGCGAATCCGTACCGCCCCTCGGGGTGTTGCGGGCCGACGCGCGCCGGTGGGCCGACGCGCGCCGTCTCCGGGTGGTCCGGCTTACGAATCGGTCCAGTCGGCCGCCAGCGACAGCAGGTCGAGCCGTTCGATGCGGGCCGGGTCGGCGAGGATGTCGATGCGGTGCACCTTGCCGTCGCGGACGGTGAAGCTCAGCAGCGACTGCGGGGCGTCGTCGACGATCGAGATGACCCCCGCCGCGCCGTTGACCAGGACCGGCACCGGGGTCGACGCCGCGTACCTGGCGAAGGCCAGGGCCTGCCGGCTGACGGCGTCGGCGCCGTGCAGTTCGAGGATGCCGCCGGCCGCTGCCGCAGCGCCGCCCGCCGCCCCGGCGATGCCGCTGATGCCGGCGCCGAGGTCCGCGTGCAGCACGATGTCCGGGGCCAGCACCGACACCAGCGCGTCGAAGTCGCCGCTGCGCGAGGCCGCGAGGAACGCGTCCACGACGGCACGCTGGCGCGGCGGGTCGGGATCGGGCCCGGGCTCGGTGCCGCCCCCCCCCCCGGGGGGCCCCCGCCCCCCCGCGGGGGGGCCCCCCCCCGGGGGGGGCCCCCCCCCCCCCCGCGCCCGCGGCCCCGCCCC